>NZ_JBSHDN010000177.1:3110-13255 GCF_053616335.1 Nocardiopsis sp. NPDC055824 | reverse complement strand
GCGGCGGGGCCCGCGCTCGGATCCGGTCCTATCACCGGCCCGGCGGCGGGGGTCCGGCCGGGGGCCCGTTCGGGCAGGTCGGCGCCGGGCCTTCCCGTCGGTCGCGCCGGGGGACCCGGCCGCGGAAGGCGCGCCGGTAGGCGTCCGGGGGCACTCCCACGGTGCGGTGGAAGTGTCGGCGCAGCGTCGCGGCGGTGCCCATGCCCACGGCCGCCGCGATGGGCTCGACACCGTCGTCCGTGGTCTCCAGCAGTTCCTGGGCGCGGCGGATGCGCTGCTCCAGCAGCCAGCGCAGGGGCGTGGTGCCGGTCAGCGACCGGAAGTGGCGCGCCAGGTTGCGCGAGCTCATGTTCGCCCGGCGGGCCAGGTCCTCCACCGTCAGCGGTAGCTCCAGCCGTTCGGCCGCCCAGGGCAGCAGATCCGCGACCGGGTGGCCGTCCCGCACGGGGACCGGGGCGGCGACGAACTGGGCCTGGCCCCCTGGCCTGTGCGGGGGCACGACCAGGCGGCGGGCGGCGGCGTTGGCGACCGCCGAGCCGTGATCGACGCGGATCAGGTGCAGGCACAGGTCCACGGCCGCGGCCTTGCCCGCGGAGGTGAGCACCCTGCCGTTGTCGACGTAGAGCACGGCGGGGTCGACCTCCACCCGCGGGTACCGGGAGGCGAGCTCGCCGGTGTGGGCCCAGTGGGTGGTCGCGCGCAGCCCGTCGAGGAGGCCGGCCTCGGCCAGCACGAACGCGCCCGTGCAGAGGGAGACCACACGCGCTCCGGCCCTGTGGGCGGCGCGCACCGCGTCGACCAGCACGGCCGGCGGGCGCTCGTCCACGTCGGCCAGGGCGGGCACGACCACCGTCCCGGCACTCGCCAGCCGGTCGAGCCCGTGGTCCGGTTCCAACAGGAACCGTCCGGCCCGCACCGTTCCGGAGCCGCACAGGGCGATGTCGTACCAGGGGGCGGCCGTGCCCGGCGGCGCGGTGCCGAAGACCTCGCACGCGGCGGCGAGCTCGAAGTGCAGCATTCCGTCGGTGAGGGCGAACGCGATCGAGGGCATGTCCGAAAGTGTACGCATGGTGGCGTTCCGGACGCTGGCGGCGGTTCGCCGGCGCGGCCATGATCTTCCTGACGGACAGTTCGAGCCCCAGGGGGAACCGATGGGATCAGGATTCGCGGTGGCGGTGGTCGGCGCCTCCGGGCACACCGGGCGGTTCGTGGCGGCGGAGCTGCGCCGCCGCGGCCACACCCCCGTCCTCGTCGGGCGCGACGCGGGCAGGCTGCGGGACCTGCGGGCGTCCCACCACCCCGGGGCGCCCGCCCGGGCGGCGTCGATGGACGACCCTGCCTCCCTCGACCGGGCGCTGGAAGGCGCGGACGCCGTGGTCAACTGCGCCGGGCCCTTCGCCGTGACCGCGGCGCCGGTGGTCGGGGCGGCGCTGCGCGCGGGCGTCCCGTACGTGGACGTGGCGGCCGAGATCGAGGCGAACAGGGACACGTTCACGCACTTCGAGCAGGACGCCCGCGAGGCGGGGGTCGCGGTGGTGCCCGCCATGGCTTTCTTCGGCGGGCTCGGCGACCTGCTGGCCACGGCGGCGGCGGGTGACTGGGGCGGGGCCGACGAGGTGCACGTCGCCTACGGGCTGAGCGGCTGGGCCCCCACGGAGGGGACCCGCGCCGCGGGGCGGGTGTCCCGGCGGAGGAGGGACGGCCGGCGGGTCGTCTTCGCGAACGGGAGGCTGGAGTACCGCGACGGCGCCCCTCCGGCCGCCGAATGGGCGTTCCCAGAGCCGCTGGGCACACGTGCGGTGGTCGGCGAGTTCACGATGGCCGAGGTCACCACGATCCCCCGCCACCTGGACGTCCGCGAGGTGCACACGTACATGACGGTCGAGGCGGCCACGGGCCTGTCGGCCCCGGCCGCGCGGACGCCGGCCGGGGCGGACGGTCCCGACCGGCCTGCGGAGACCTTCCTCGTGGACGTCCTCGTGCGCTCGGGCGGCACCGAGCGGCGCGCGTTCGCCACCGGCCGGGACATCTACGCCGTGTCCGCGCCGCTCGCGGTGGAGGCGGTGGAGCGGATCCTCACCGGGCGGACCGGGGCCACCGGTGTGGCCTCCGCGGGTGAGATGTTCGACGCGGCGGACTTCCTGCGCGCCCTGTCCCCGCACGTGGCGACGGGCCCGCTCCACGGAGAGCGGGCGCCCGGCGCGGAGCCCCCGGCCGCGGCGCCGTAGCGGCGGCCGGGACCGGTGGCGGTCGCCCGGCGGGGACTCAGGTCCCCTCGATGCGCGACAGCCAGGTGGCCAGCAGCGCTTCGAGCCGCTCGGCCTCCTCGGCGGTGAGGGCTTCCAGGAGGCGCCGCTCGTCCTGCATGTGCTCGGTGAAGGCCTGGTCGATGAGCGTCCTGCCCGCCTCGGTGAGCGTGACCGTCCGGCCCCGGCCGTCCCCCTCGGCCCGGCGGCGGGTGACGAGTCCGGCCTCCTCCAGCCGGTCGAGCCGCTTGGTCATGGCCCCGGTGGTGACCATCGTGAACCGGGCGAGTTCGCCGGGCGCCCGCTCGCAGGGCCCTCCCGCGCGGCGCAGCGCGGCGAGGACCTCGAACTCTCCCTCGCTCAGCCCGTGACGGCGGTAGACGACGCACAGCCGGTCGCTCAGGTGGGAGCCGATGCGGTGCAGCCTGCCGATCACCCCCTGCGGGGACACGTCCAGGTCGGGGCGCTCGCGTTCCCACTCGGCCTGGATACGTGTGACGCGGTCGTACTGCTCCATGCCCCCAGTGTAGCTTCCGAGGAAGCTACTATAGCTTCCATGGAAGCTACATGGCGGTGGGCCCTCGTGACGGCGGTCACCCCCGTGGCCTGGGCGGGCACGTCCCACGTGACGCGGCGCTTCCTCCCCGCGGGCCGCCCGCTGCACCGGTCGGCGCGCAGAGCCCTGCCCGCCGGGCCGCCGCTTCCCGCAGTGCGCCGAACGCTCCCGCACGCCCCGGCGGGGCCCCGGTGAACGGCGGTACCGGTGGGACCCGGCCGTGCCCTGCCGCTGCCCGGCGGGGCACGGCCCCCGCCGGGCAGCGGCCCCCGTGCCGGGCCTCAGCCGCCGGACCCGCCCGGCGCCACGGCCTCCAGGTCGTCGACGCTGCCCGACATGATCGTGCGCACGTGCTCGGTGATGTGCTCGGCGGGCCAGTCCCACCAGGCCACCGCCAGCAGGCGGTCCACGGTCCCGGCGTCGAAGCGGGTGCGGATGAGCCGGGCGGGGTTGCCGCCGACGATCCCGTAGTCGGGCACGTCGGAGGTGACGACGGCTCCGGAGGCGATGACCGCCCCGTGGCCGATCCGCACGCCGGGCATCACCGTCGACCCGTGGCCGAACCACACGTCGTGGCCGACCACCGTGTCCCCCCGGCCCGGCAGCCCGGTGATGAGGTCGAAGTGCTCCGACCACGAGCCGCCCATCGTGGGGAAGGGGAAGGTCGAGGGGCCGTCCATGCGGTGGTTGGCGCCGTTCATGATGAACCGGGTCCCGGTGCCCAGCGCGCAGAACCGGCCGATGACCAGCTTCTCCGGCCCGTAGTGGTAGAGCACGTTGCGCGTCTCGAACGCGGTCGGGTCGTCGGGGTCGTCGTAGTAGGAGTACTCCCCGACCTCGATGAGCGGGGACGTCACCAGGGGTTTGAGCAGTACCACACGCGGCTGCCCGGGCATCGGGTGGAGCACGGTCGGGTCGGCGGGCACGGGCATGGCGGGATATCCCTCGGGTCGTGGGGTGTCGGACCGTCCGATGATCCCAACACGGGACGCGCCGGTCCAGGCGTTTGCGACCTGCGGGTCCGCGCGGGCGCCCCCCGCGCGGGCGCCGCTCCGGGCCGGGACGGCGCAAGGGTGGGTGTGTCAGGGCCTCCCTCCGGAGGTCCCCGGATCCTAGCCTGGAGGGGCGGGGGCGGTCCGGGTGCCGTCCGCACCGCTCCCCCGGCGGGGAGCACGGCCCCCTGCCCCCGGGCGCCCTCCGGAACGCCGTACCGCACGCCCCCGCACCCGTCCGGCGCGGGGGACGGCGGCCGGCCGGGGAGCGGCCCCGCGGGGGCGCGGACCGTGCGCGGTCCACCGGATCTCGCTCCGCCACCGCGTGCATGCGATTCCCCCCTGTAGGACACCTCGAACGGAAAGCGAGTTGACGAGACGCCGATGACGTGGACTCCCGAAGAGTTGACGCTGTACTCCTCCACCGAGGAGATCGTCCTGACGGTCGCGCACGGCAGGCGTGTGCTGAGGCGCGGCCGGAGGGTCTGGGTGGTGCGCGAGGGGGACGACCTCTACGTCCGCTCCCTGGGCGGCCACGCCTCCGACTGGTACCGGAGCGCGCGGATCCACCGGAAGGGCACGGTCCGGGCCGCGGGCCTGCGCAGGAACGTCGTCTTCGAGCCCGCCGACCCCGGGACGCGTGAACGGGTCGACGCCGCCTACCGGCTCAAGTACGGCCACTACGCCGCGGCCTTCCTCGACACGGTGACCGGGGACCAGGCGGCCTCCACGACGCTCCGGCTCGTGCCGTGCGCCACGCGGACGCAGGCGCCGGCGTGCTCCGCGGCCGCGCTCCCGGCCGGCCGCGGCTCCCGGATCCGCTCCCCGCTGGGCCCGGCCGGGCGCTGGCACGCCCTGTTCGAGCGCCCGCGCCGCCAGGAGGAGAAGGCCTGAGGCGGCCGGGACGGCCGAATCCGACCGCGGCCGACCGCCACAGGCTGGGTTCATGTCGTTTCCGCATGGGACTGGTCGTTTCCGTCTTGGACGGTATCGGCGTCCGGGCCCAGACTACGGACAGGGCCCGGAAAGGGGCAGGTCGCAGCGGGTCGTGTCCCGCCGTGTCCGCCCTTTCCGACCCTGTCCGTTCCGCGCCGCCCGGTCCTCCGGGCGGCGCGCACCAGACCACGAGGAGACGCACATGTTGTTCCCCACCGCCCGCAGGACCGGGTTCGCGGCCCTGGCCGCGCTCGCGCTCGTCCCCGCCGCGGCCTGCTCCGGCTCCGCCGCGCCCGCCGAGGCGGAGCCGGCGAGCGCGGAGGTGACGGCCGAGGACCTCTCCGGTGAGTTCGAGCGGCTGGAATCGGAGTTCGACGCCCGTCTCGGGGTCTACGCGGTGGACACCGGGACCGGGGAGGAGGTCTTCCACCGCGCCGACGAGCGGTTCGGCTACGCCTCCACCCACAAGGCGTTCACGGCGGCCCTGGTCCTGGGGCAGAACACCCCCGAGGAGCTGGAGGAGGTCGTCACCTACACCGAAGAGGACCTGGTCGACTACTCCCCCATCACCGAGCAGCACGTCGACACGGGGATGACCCTGCTGGAGGTGGCCGACGCCGCCGTCCGCCACAGCGACAACACCGCCGCGAACCTGCTGTTCGAGGAGCTGGGCGGACCCGAGGGGTTCGAGGAGGACATGCGGGAGATCGGCGACGACGTGATCTCGGCGGACCGGATCGAGACCGAGCTCAACGAGGTGCCGCCCGGTGAGACCCGGGACACGAGCACGCCGCGCGCCATGGCCGAGAGCCTGGACATGTTCGTGCTCGGGGACGTCCTGGAGGAGGGCCCGCGCGACGTGCTCACCGAGATGCTCCTCAACAACACGACCGGCGACGAGCTGATCCGCGCCGGAGTCCCCGAGGACTGGCGTGTCGGTGACAAGACCGGCGGCGGCAGCCACGGTTCGCGCAACGACATCGCCGTCGTCTGGCCCCCCGAGGACGACCCCATCGTCATCGCGGTCATGTCCACCCGCGAGCAGGAGGACGCCGAATTCGACAACGCCCTGGTCTCGGGGGCGACCGAGGTCGTCGTGGAGGCCCTGGCCCCGTAGGGCCCCCGGCCCGCGCCCGGGCACAGCTCCCGGGCCGGGTCCGTCCTCCGCGAGGGGGTGCCCAACACGCGGCGCGTGTGGGAGGGGTGGAACGCCGGGGAGTTCGCGGGATGAGCCTCCCGCACCGGTTCCGTCGCGACACGGCCGAGAGGCCCGGACGGGACCTCCGGGCGACCGGGGGATCACCCCCGGGTGCGCGCGCCCGGCGCCACCGCGACCGCGGCGGCCGAGAAGACCGCGCTCGCCGCGAACACGGCGGGCAGCCCCGCGGTGGTGATCACCGCGGCCATGAGGACCGGCGTGAGCGTGGTGCTGACGGCCTGGAGCCAGTTCTGCACGGCCAGGGCCCGCCCGGCCCACGCGGTCCCGGCGATCTCGGCGACGGCGGTGAAGGTCAGGCCGTTGTGCCACATCGTCAGCACGAGGCAGGCCAGCAGCAGCGGCACGGCCGTCCTGTCCCAGACCCCGGGCAGGAGGGCGAGGAGGACCAGGCAGACCCCGGAGACCGCCGCCAGCCACCGCACCGGCCGCATCCGGTCGCCGGTCCGGTCCGACCGGATCCCGAGCAGCAGGCGTCCCGCGGCGCCCGGCACCTGGGCCGCCGCGACCACCGCGCCCGCGGCGGGTGCGTCCCACCCCTGTTCCTGCACGAGGTAGACCACCGCGTACGTCATCAGCGCGACCTGGGGGACGCCGAGGAGCATGCTCACGCCGTGCACCCGCCAGATCGGGCGGCGCCGGTACGGCGACCCGGCGGCGGGAGGGGCCGCCTCCCCTCCTTCGGACGCGTGTCCGCGCGCGGGCCGGTGCGGGGGCGGGCCCGGCGCCACGGCCAGCAGGAGCGGCACCGCCAGGAGCGCGAGCACTGCCGGGAGCGTCATCGCCGCGACGAACCCCCACGCGTCGGCGGCGCCGGGCAGCACCAGGGCAGAGATCCCCACGCCCAGCGGGAGCGCCGACTGGCGGATCCCCATGGCCAGGCCCCGCTCCCCCGCGTCGAACCGGGCCAGGACCAGCCGGCCGCTGGCCGCGTTGACCGGGCCGCCGACCGCGCCCACGAGCGCCAGGACCACCGCCGCACCCCACACGTCCGTGACCAGCCGGAGCGCGCCGAGCGCACCCGCCGTGAGGACCAGGCTCAGCGCCATCGTCGACCGCTCCCCGACCCGGTCGATCACCACGCCCCACAACAGGAGGGTGAGGAGCAGGCCCAGGGACGGGAGCCCCGCCAGTACCCCCGCCTGCGCGGTCGTGACCCCGAAGGCTTCCCTCAGCTGCGGGAGCACGAGGGGGACGCCGAACATGGCGGACACACTGGCCACCTGCGCCACCATGCTGACGGAGAGGACGGTCCAACGGTTCCGTACGCGCACCCCGACAGCCTAGGCGCGGGACGCTCGGGGCCGGGTCGTCCGGCGCCCCTTCACCGGTCCCCGGGCCCGGGGGCGCGCGCGGGCGTAGCCTGCCATCCTGGAGCACACCCATGCCCACCGGACCGAGTACGGGGAGACACAGATGGCGGACGGGAAGAACCTGCCGGAGCGCAGTCGACAGGTGGTCGAGGCGCTCGCCCGGTTCGGGGCGCGGGACCGGGTGCGGGAACTGCCCGCGTCGACCCGCACCGCGGCGGAGGCGGCCGAGGCGCTGGGCTGCGAGGTCGGGGCGATCGCCAACAGCCTGGTGTTCATGGCCGACGGGAGCCCGCTGCTGGTGATGACGAGCGGACGGCACCGGGTGGACGTGGCCCTGCTGGCCGAGCGCCTGGGCAGGCAGGCCATCAGGCGGGCCGAGCCCGGGGAGGTGCGCGCCGCCACCGGCCAGGTGATCGGCGGGGTGGCTCCCGTGGGCCACCCGGCGCCCGTCGAGACGGTCGTGGACACCGCGCTGGAGGAGTACCCGCGGCTGTGGGCGGCCGGCGGCACCCCCAACACCATTTTCCCCACCGACTACGCGGAGCTGCTGAAGATGACGAACGGGACCCCGGTCGCCGTCAACTGACCGGGTGCGGAGCCGGGGCCGGCCCGGCGGCCCCGACGCCACGGCCCGGGCGGCCTCAGCAGCGTTCGCGCAGGACCGCGACGCCCTCGCCCTCCAGGTCGTCGCAGTACGCCGCGCGGCCGGTCATCGCCATGACGAGCGCCAGGGTCGGCCCGGAGACCGGGAGCCCGGAGCCGGTGGCGAAGGGGCCGTCCGTGGCGGCCAGGCGCAGCCCGCCGATCCTCCCCTTGGCCACGACCACGAGGTCGGTGCCGCTGTAGTACTCGGCCAGGCGCGTGAGCGTCTCGACGGGGTAGGCCCGGCCGATCCCCAGGGGACGGCGGATGTCCTCCCCGTGGACCACGGTCTCGCCCAGGCACGCCACGACCGGGCCGACGGGGGTGGTCGTGTTGGCCGCGACGCGGCGGAAGTTCTCCAGGGTCTCGGCCGGGCTCCCTCCGAGCTGTTCGGCCAGGCGCATCTCCACCTGCTTGTCGAAGTCGAACCTGCAGCGAATGACCCCCGCCATCCACCGGGCCCAGCTCAGCCCGGCGGCCGACGCCAGGTGGGCGAGGACCTCGCGGACGCTCAGACCGGTGCACAGGGACTCCGTGGCCCACTGCCGGTCGGTGAGGTCCGCGAGGTCGGCGGCGAGCGAGGCCCGTTCGGTGTGCACGGTCGGCCAGAGTGCGTTCATGCGGGGAGCCTAGGCTCCGGCACCGACATCCGGGCCGAGGCGCGTCCCCCCGCAGCGGATCCTCCGGGCGGCCGTCCGGGCGGCCGTCCGGGCGCCGGGGGCGGGGGGCGGGCCCGGGCGCGTTCCTCAGCCGCCGACCGCCCGGGCGACGGTGACGATGACGGTGCTCCCGGCCGTGAGAGGGCCTCGCGACCAGTCGCCGTGGCGCTCCTCGGCCTCCATCCCGGCACCGCGCAGGAAGGCGTCGACGCCCTCCGGGCCGAGGAACCGCAGGCGCCCCCTGTCGACCCGGAGCGGTTCGCCCTCCCCGGTCGCGGTGGTCTCGGAGAACGTGACCACGTCGCCCTCCACGGACTCGACCCGGTGCGACACGCGCAGCGCGCGGCCCCGGTGGTCGACCACGTCGGTGGCGTTGTCCGGGGTCCAGCGCTCCCAGGCACGGGCGAGGGGGTTGCGGGTGCCGAACACGAACCTCCCTCCGGGGACCAGCGCCCGCCGGATCGCGGCGAGCGAGGAACGGAGTTCGCTGTCGGACACGAGCGTCTGGAAGGCGTTGCCGGCCATGACCGCGAGCTCGAACTCGCGGTCCCACGCCATGTCCTCGGCGCGGCCCCCGACCCAGGCGACGTCGTCGCGCACGCGCGCCCGGCCGAGCGCGGCGGGGTCGGGGTCCAGCCCGCAGAGCCGGCCGCCGTGCCCGTTCTCGCGGGCGCGGCGCAGCAGTGTGCCGGTGCCGCACCCCACGTCCAGGACGGATGCGGAGGCCATGACGTGGGAGAGGTAGAAGTCGTCGCTCGGATCCCAGGGGTTGAGGACGTCGTAGAGGGCGGCCGTGTCGGCGTCGGAGTACATCGCCGCAGTGTCCTGTCGGACCGGCCCGTTCCGCCAGGGGTTTTCGGCCGGACCGGCCGCCGGAGCGGGAACCTCCCCGCGTACGCGAGGTGCGCTGCGGGCCCGGACCGGCTCCGGTGGTGCGCGCCCAGACCGCGCGAGGTGCGCGGCGTCCGGGCCGGTGGGGCCGCGGCGGCCCCGGGGTGTTCCCCGCGGCGGTCCGCCGCGGGGAACACCCGTCCGTCGCGCTCGGTCCCTAGGGCTGGTCACCGGTGTAGCGGTAGATGGCGCCGGCGGAGTTGACGCCCCACACCGTGCCGTCCGCGGCCGCGCTGATCTCCTTCAGCCCGCCGGGGATACCGACCCAGGGGTTGGCGTCGTCATTCGTGAAACGATAGATGCCACCGGCGGAGTTGACACCCCACACATTGCTCCGGGAACCGGCGGAGATTCCCGACAGACCGCCCGAGATTCCCTTCCAGTGGGACGAACCCAGATCACCCGTGTAACGGTAGATCTGGTTGTTCGCATTCACCCCCCACACCGTGCCGTCCGCAGCAGCACTGATGTCGACCAAACCCCCAGGAACATTGACCCAGGGGTTGGCGTCGTCATTCGTGAAACGATAGATGCCGCCAGCGGAGTTCACGCCCCACACATTGCTCCTGGAACCGGCGGATATCCTTGTCAGACTGCCGGAGATTCCCTTCCAGTGGGACGAACCCAGATCACCCGTGTAACGGTAGATCTGGTTGTTCGCATTCACCCCCCACACCGTGCCGTCCGCAGCAGC
>NZ_JBSHDN010000177.1:0-3012 GCF_053616335.1 Nocardiopsis sp. NPDC055824 | reverse complement strand
GCACTGATGTCGACCAAACCCCCAGGAACATTGACCCAGGGGTTGGCGTCGTCATTCGTGAAACGATAGATGGCACCGCCGGAGTTGACACCCCACACATTGCTCCTGGACCCCACCGAGATCTTCGTGAGGTTACCGGGAATGTTCTTCCAGTGAGCCATGGAACTCATCTCTGTTCGCTTGGGATTCTACGCCGAACCACTAAGTGGACTTCATGTCGCGACCGCCCGACCCCCGGAGCACGGTCCGAATCCGCGGGGGGCGGCACATCCTCCGGAGGACCACAGGGGTCCGGAAACCGGTCGTTCCCTTCTCTTCCCCTCCAGGCCCGGGACCGTCGCACCACCGAGATGCCCGCCGCCGGGGAACCGCAATCCCCCCTGGCCCGCTCCGGCCAGTATCCCGAAAGGCACGACCGGAGAAAAACAACCGTGATAAGGAAATGACAAAAACACCGAACAAACAGGAACATATAGAGAAGGAACTATATTGGCATGTCATGACAAATACTGCGGACAGTGCGGCAGCACGTCCGCCAGCCGGCGGCACCGCCTCACGGAGGGCCGCCCTCCCTCGGGCCCGGAGGGCCGCACCGCCCCTGACCGGCCGGGCAGCTCCCCCGGCGTCACGGTGCCACGGGACGCGATGCCACAATGCGAAGTGTGAGACACCAGAACTCCGTACAGCACGATCCCGCCCAGGACTCCCCCACGGTGGGCCCGCCCAAGACCAGCGCGGCGGGCATGCCCGCCGTGCTCAACAGCGTCCGCCACGTCGGTGAACAGGCCGGGGTCCGGCGCGGGCTGCCGGCCATGCTCGCGATCAACCAGAAGCGCGGCTTCGACTGCCCCGGCTGCGCCTGGCCCGAGGGCGACAAGCGGCACACGGCGGAGTTCTGCGAGAACGGCGCCAAGGCGGTCGCCGAGGAGGCGACCTCCCGGGCCCTGACGCCCGAGTTCTTCGCCGAGCACCCGGTCGCCGAACTGGCCGAGCGCTCCGGCTACTGGCTGGGGCAGCAGGGCCGCCTCGCCCAACCCATGTACCTGGCCGAGGGCGCCTCCCACTACGAGCCGGTGAGCTGGGACCGCGCCCTGGACCTGGTCGCCGAGGACCTGCGGGGGCTGTCCTCCCCCGACGAGGCCGTGTTCTACACCTCGGGCCGCACCAGCAACGAGGCCGCCTTCCTCTACCAGCTGTTCGCCCGGCAGCTCGGCACGAACAACATGCCGGACTGCTCCAACATGTGCCACGAGTCGTCGGGCTCCGCCCTCACCGAGACGCTGGGCGTGGGCAAGGGCAGTGTCTCCCTGGAGGACCTGCGCAAGGCCGACCTGATCATCGTCGCCGGGCAGAACCCCGGCACCAACCACCCCCGGATGCTCTCCGCCCTGGAGAAGGCCAAGCGCTCCGGGACCCGGATCATCACCGTCAACCCCCTGCCCGAGGCGGGCATGCGCGAGTTCCGCAACCCGCAGAAGGCGGGCGGCCTGCTCGGGCGCGGCACGGAGCTCACCGACCTGTTCGCGCAGATCCGTCTGGGCGGCGACCTCACCCTGTTCTCGGCGGTCAACCGGCTGCTGCTGCAGGCGCAGGAGCGCGGGGAGGAGGTCCTGGACCGCGACTTCATCGCCACCCACACGCACGGGTTCGAGGAGTTCTCCAAGGACCTGCTGGCCGAGCCGGACGAGGAGTTCTGGCCCCGGGTCGAGAGGGCCACCGGCCTGGAGCGGGAGCTCGTCGAGCGGATCGCGGAGATGGTCACCGGGTCGGAGCGGATCATCGTGTGCTGGGCGATGGGCCTGACCCAGCACAAGCACTCGGTGCCGACCATTCGCGAGGTCGTCAACTTCCTGCTGCTGCGCGGCAACGTGGGGCGCCCGGGCGCGGGCGTGTGCCCGGTGCGCGGCCACTCCAACGTGCAGGGCGACCGGACGATGGGGATCTTCGAGCGCCCCGCGGAGGCGTTCCTGGACGCCCTGGGCGCGGAGTTCGGGTTCGAGCCCCCGCGCGAGCACGGCCACGACACCGTCAACGCCATCCGCGCGATGGCCGACGGCGACGTGCGGGTGTTCTTCGCGATGGGCGGCAACTTCGTGGCGGCCACGCCCGACACCCTGGTCACCGAGGAAGCGATGCGCCGGGTGGGGTTGACGGTGCACGTGTCCACCAAGCTGAACCGCTCGCACGTGGTGACGGGGACGCGGGCGCTGATCCTGCCCGCGCTCGCGCGCACCGACCGCGACCTGCGCGACGGCGAGCCCCGGTGGGTGACCGTGGAGGACTCGATGGGCAAGGTGCACGCCTCCCACGGGGTGCTCCCGCCCCTGTCGGAGGGCATGCGCTCGGAGGTCGACATCATCTGCGACCTGGCCCGGCGGGTGCTGGGCGAGGAACCCGTGGCGTGGTCGGAGCTGTTCGACTACGACCGGGTCCGCGACCACGTGGCGGCGGTCGTGCCGGGGTTCGAGGACTTCAACGCCCGTGCGCGCAAGCCCGCGGGGTTCACCCTGCCGCACGCGCCGCGCGACGACCGGCGCTTCCCGACCGAGACGGGTCTGGCGAACTTCACGGTCAACGGCACGTACGCGCCGGAGGTGCCGGAGGGCCGGCTGCTGCTGCAGACGCTGCGCTCGCACGACCAGTACAACACCACCGTGTACGGCCTCGACGACCGGTACCGGGGCATCAAGGACGGCCGCCGGGTCGTGCTGGTCAACCCGGAGGACGCACGCGAGCTGGGGCTGGAGGACGGCTCCTACACCGACCTGGTGGGCGAGTGGCGGGACGGCCGGGAGCGGCGCGCGGCGCACTTCCGTGTGGTGCACTACCCGACGGCGCGCGGGTGCGCGGCCTCCTACTTCCCGGAGACCAACGTGCTGGTCCCGCTGGACTCCACGGCGGAGGTGAGCAACACCCCGACGTCGAAGTCGGTGGTGGTGCGCTTCGAGCCGGACTCCGGCGCCGCCTGAGGCGGAAAGGCTCCGGCACGGCGCGGGGGTGCGGCCCACGGGC
>NZ_JBSHDN010000176.1:0-13286 GCF_053616335.1 Nocardiopsis sp. NPDC055824 | reverse complement strand
CTCACCTAGCGGAGCGGCCGCGGGGCCGCCCGGGGCCCCGGGCGCCCCACCCGAGCCGGGGCGGCCCGCCACACCGCCCCGGCCGTACGCCGTCCGCACGAAGAAACGGGGGAGACCCATGAACGCGACCACCGAACCGCTCCCGGACACCATGCCCGGGGTGCGCCTGCCCGGCGACTCCACCGCCGTCCTCGACACCCTGCCCGTGCCCGAGCCCGGCCCCGGGCAGGTCCTGCTGCGGGTCGGCGCGTCCGGCATCTGCGGCAGCGACATCGGGTTCATCTACCACGAGCACAAGACCCACCGGGGCGTCGACGGCCCCGCCTACCGCGGCGTGGTCGCCGGCCACGAGCCCTCCGGCACCGTCGTGCAGGCGGGTCCGGGCTGCCGCCGCTTCGGCGCCGGGGACCGCGTCATCGTCTACCACATCGCCGGCTGCGGGCTCTGCGACAACTGCCGCCGCGGGTTCATGATCAGCTGCACCGACCCCTCCCGCGCGGCCTACGGGTGGCAGCGCGACGGCGGCCACGCCCGCTACCTGCTGGCCGACGAGTCCACCTGCGTGCCCCTCCCCGACGAGCTGTCGTTCGTGGACGGGGCCCTCATCGCGTGCGGGTTCGGCACCGCCTACGAGGGGCTGCGCCGGATCTCGGTCAACGGCGACGGCGACCTCCTCGTCGTCGGACTGGGCCCCGTCGGGCTGGCCGCCGGCATGATCGGCCGCGGCATGGGCGCCGCCCGCGTCATCGGCGTCGAACCCTCGCAGGTGCGCCGCGACTGGGCCGCCGGCCTCGGCGTCTTCGACGCCCTGGCCTCGCCCGAGGAGGCCGCCGAGACGGTCGGCCGCGCCACCGGCGGACGCGGCGCGGCCACCGTCATCGACTGCTCCGGATCGCGCCCCGGCCGCTCCCTGGCGCTGGAGAACGCCGCCGAGTGGGGGCGCGTGTCCCTGGTGGGCGAGGGCGGGACCCTGGAGACGGAGGTCTCCGACACCCTGCTGCACAAGCAGCTCACCCTGTACGCGTCCTGGGTGACCTCCCTGCCCGCCATGGCCGAGCTGGCGCAGAACCTGGTGCGGTGGGGGCTGAGCCCCGAGCGCGTGGTCTCGGACCGCTTCGCGCTGGCCGACGCGGACGAGGCCTACCGGCTCGCCGCGGGCGGCAGCCGGGGCAAGGTCGTCCTGGTGGACGGGGACCGGTCGTGACCGGGGCCGTCACGGTCGAGCGCGACGCCTCCGGGGCGCACGAGCTCGTCGTCCTCGACAACGGACTGCTCAGGGTGACGGCCGCACCCGCGCTGGGCGGGCGGATCCTGTCCGTCCGCCACCTCGGGCGCGAGCACCTGTACCGCAACCCGCGCCTGCTGGGGGAGGACCTCCAGCCGCTCCCGGGCGTCGTGCTCGGCCCGGTCGGCGGGCCGATGAGCGCGTGGCACAACGTGGGCGGCGACAAGACGTGGCCCGCGCCCCAGGGGTGGGACGGCCCCGGCCAGTGGGCCGGACCGCCCGACCCGGTCCTGGACTCGGGGGCCTACGCCGCCGAGACCTCCACGGCCCCGGACGGCTCGGCCACCCTCACCATGACCAGCGGCGACGACCCGCGCTCGGGGCTGCGCCTGGTCCGGCGCCTGACCCTGGAGCCGGGGGCCTCCGGCTACCGCCTGGAGCTGGAGGCGGTCAACACCTCCGGGGTCCCGCGCGAGTGGGCCCTGTGGAACGTCACCCAGATCGACGGCGGCGACGGACCCGGCGGCGCGGACGGCGGGACGCCCGCGGACGCGCGCGGCCACGGGGTCTACGTCGGTGTGCGCGGCGGGGGCCCGCACACCGTGCCCCTGGTCGCGGGCGACGCCAACCCCGCGACCGCCGAGCACACCCCCTCGGTGGTGCGCGTGCCCGCGCAGGACGTCGTCGGCAAGGTCGGCTTCCCCACCGCCTCGGGCTGGCTGGCCCACGTGGGCGCGGCCGGCACCCTCACCCAGCGCTTCGCCGTGGACGAGGGCGCGGCCTACCCCGACGAGGGGTCGCGGGTCGAGGTGTGGCTGGAGTACCCCGTCGAGCAGCCCCTGGAGCACCTGGGCGGCCTGCGCCCCGTCGACAGGGTGGTCGAGTGCGAGGCGCTGGGCCCGCTCACCGTCATCGCCCCGGGCGCGAGCACCGCCCTCACCGTCGAGTTCGGCTTCGGCACGACCGCCGGACCCGTCCTGGGGGTGACCCCGCAGGGCTACTGGTCGCAGCCGTCCGGCCCCGGGACCGGGCCGGACGCGGACCCGTCCCCTCCCGCGGTCTTCACGGCCCTGCGGGAGGGAACACACGACGGGGGCGCCCCGGCGGGGGAGCCCGCAGGACCCCGGCCGGGAACCGCCCACGGCCCCGGCACGCCCGCGTCCGCCGACCGCGCGCGGACCCACGACCACCACCCGGACCAGGAGTGACATGACGAACAGCAGGCACGACGGGGTCACCGCCGTGGTCACCGGCGCGGCCCAGGGCATCGGCGAGGCCACCGCCCGCCGCCTGGCGGACGAGGGCGCCGCGGTGGTGCTGGCCGACCTCTCGCCCCGTGTGGAGGAGGCGGCCGAGCGCGTGCGCGCGGCCGGGGGCCGGGCCGCCGCCGTCCGCGCCGACGTGTCCGACGAGGGCGACTGGGCGCGCCTGGTCGGGACCGCCCGCTCGGAGTTCGGCCCGGTGGGGATCCTGGTGTCCAACGCCTACACCGTCGAGGTCGCCCCGGCCCACGAGACCACGCTCGCCTCCTGGGAGCGCCAGCTGTCGGTGAACCTCACCGGCGCGTTCCTGGGGATGCGCGCCTGCCTGGACGACCTCACCGCCCAGCGGGGCAGCGTCGTCCTCACGTCGTCCGTGCACGCCTGGTTCGGGCTGCCCGGCCGCCCCGCCTACGCCACCACCAAGGGCGGCCTGACCGCACTGACCAGGCAGCTCGCCGTCGAGTACGGCCCGAGCGTGCGCGTGAACTGCGTCCTGCCCGGACCCATCCTCACCTCCGCCTGGGACGGGGTGGACGAGGAGGACCGGCGCGAGAGCGTCGCCCAGACCGCCGCCCGGCGCTTCGGCGACCCCGCGGAGGTCGCCTCCGCCATCTCCTTCCTCGCCTCCGCGGAGGCCTCCTACGTCACCGGGGTGAGCCTGCCGGTCGACGGAGGGTGGAGTATCTACAAGGCGTCGTCGTGACGCACCGGAAGGGGAGGAACTGATGGCGGCCTACTCGGGGCGCGGGGTCCACGGCCAGACCGTGCGGTTGCTGGGGGAGCGCGTGCTCTCCGGCCGGATCGCCGAGGGCGAGACGATCGACCTGGCCGCACTCAGCGACGAACTCGACCTCAGCCTCACCGCGATCCGCGAGGCGATCAAGGTCCTCGCCGCCAAGGGCCTGGTCGGTTCCCGGCAGCGCAAGGGGACCTTCGTGCGGGCGCGCGCGGACTGGAACCTGCTCGACCCCGACGTGGTCAGGTGGCAGATAGCGGCGGGCGCCGGGGACGTGTTCTTCCGCAACCTGGCCGAACTCCGCGAGGCCCTCGAACCGGCCGCCGCCCGCCTGGCCGCCCTGCGCGGGACCGCGGAGGACGTCGCGGCGCTGCGCGCGGCCGTGGCGGACATGGCCGAGTCCGGGGAGGCCACCCCCGAGGCGGCGGCCGACGCCGACCTGCGCTGGCACCGCGCCCTGCTGGCCGCCACCCGCAACGAGCTGTACACACGCACGGACGTCTTCTTCGCGGCCGGGCTCTCCGAGCGCGACCGC
The DNA here is from genome assembly GCF_053616335.1 of Nocardiopsis sp. NPDC055824. Lineage (NCBI taxonomy): Bacteria > Bacillati > Actinomycetota > Actinomycetes > Streptosporangiales > Nocardiopsidaceae > Nocardiopsis > Nocardiopsis sp. NPDC055824. Next base: position 9,528 of record NZ_JBSHDN010000176.1, on the reverse strand, counting down.
CTGGTGCACGGGGGAGCCCACAAGGACCCCGTGCCCAGCCACGCCGCCGTCACCGAGGCGGTCGCGGCCGGCGACCCGGTCGCGGCGGAGCAGGCCATGCGCTCCCTGCTCGACCAGGCCAGGGAGGACCTCCTCCGCGCCACCGGAGAAGGCGCACACGACGACGATCTGGAGAAGCCCCAGTGAGGATCACCCGCATCGAGACGTTCCTCGTCCCGCCCCGGTGGCTGCTGTGCCGCGTCGAGACCGACGACGGGGTCGTCGGCTGGGGCGAACCGGTGGTGGAGGGCCGCGCCGAGACCGTGCGGGCTGCCGTCGGGGAGCTGTCCGACCTCCTCATCGGCGAGGACCCCACACCCGTCGAGCACCACTGGCAGCGCCTGACCAAGGCCGCGTTCTACCGGGGCGGCCCCGTGCTCTCCAGCGCGGTCGCCGGACTCGACCAGGCCCTGTGGGACATCGCGGGCAAGCGCCTGGGGGTCCCCGTCCACCAGCTCCTGGGCGGCCCGGTCCGCGACCGGGTGCGCGTCTACGGCTGGGTCGGGGGCGACGACCCGGCGGAGCTGGCCGACGCGGTCTCCGCGCGGGTGGAGTCCGGCCTCACCGCCGTGAAGATGAACGCCTCCGGCGTCATGGGCCGCTCCGCCACCGTCCGCGAGATCGACGCCGTCGTGGACCGCCTGGCCCAGGTGCGCGACGTCCTCGGGCCCGACCGCGACGTGGCGGTCGACTTCCACGGCCGGTTCAACGCCGCCACCGCCCGCCGTGTCCTGCCGCTGCTGGAGCCGCTGCGCCCCATGTTCGTGGAGGAGCCGCTCCTGCCCGAGTACGGGCACCTGCTCCCCGACATCGTCCGGTGCAGCCCGGTGCCGATCGCCACGGGCGAGCGCCTGTACAGCAGGACCGACTTCCTGCCCGCGCTCCAGGCCGGGATCGCGGTGGCCCAGCCCGACCTGTCCCACGCCGGCGGCATCTCCGAGGTGCGGCGCATCGCCTCCCTGGCCGAGACCTTCGACGCGGTGCTCGCCCCGCACTGCCCGCTGGGCCCGGTCGCCCTGGCCGCCAGCCTCCAGGTCGCCTTCGCCACCCCCAACTTCCTCATCCAGGAACAGAGCATCGGCATCCACTACAACAAGGACGCCGAAATGCTCGACTACGTCGTGGACGCCGGAGTCTTCGCCTTCCCGGACGGGAACATCCACCGTACGGACGCCCCCGGGCTCGGAGTGGAGGTGGACGAGGACGCGGTGCGCCGCGCCGACCGGGTGGGGCACCGGTGGCGTCCGCCGGTGTGGAGTCACGAGGACGGATCTTTCGCGGAATGGTAGGGGGACCGATGGAACCGGTGGTCAGTGTCTGGAGCGAGGACCGCTTCGAGCTCGGGGAGGGGCTGCGCTGGGTCGGCGGCGACCTGCTCATGGTGGACATCCTCCGGGGCCGCCTGCTGAGACTGGCCCCCGGGGACCCGGGGCCCGCCCACGAGCTCGCGGCCCTCGACGTCCCCCTGGGCGCGGTCGCCCCGGTCCGGCACCGCGCCGGCGCGCTCGTGGCGGCGGCGGGCACCGGCATCGCCCTGCTGACGGGCACCGGCGGCGGTTCCGCCGCCGTGGAGTGGCTGGGCCGCCCCGAGGACGGCGCGGCCACGCCGATGCGCATGAACGACGGCTGCTGCGACCCGCACGGACGGTTCTGGGCGGGGTCCATGGCCTACGACGGCACCCCCGGTGCCGGGTCGCTCTACCGGGCCGACCCCGCCGGAGGGGTCACCCGCGTCCTGGACGGCTACACCGTGCCCAACGGCCCCGCCTTCGCCCCGGACGGCTCGGTGATGTACCTGGCCGACAGCGCGGAGGGGCGCATCGACGCCTACGCACTGGACGCCGAGGGCCTGCCCGGGGAGCGGACCGTGCTGGCCCGCGTCGGGGAGGGCAGCCCGGACGGCATGCAGGTCGACGCCGAGGGGCACCTGTGGGTCGCGGTCTGGGGCGGGGGGCGCGTGCACCGCTACGCGCCCGACGGCACGCTGGACCGGGTGGTGGAGGTGCCCGCCGCGCAGCCCACCAGCGTGTGCGTGGTCGGGGACGATGAGCCCGTGCTCATGGTCACCTCCGCGACCGTGGGCCTCACGGACCCGGGGACCGGCGACGGCGCGGTGTTCGCGCTGCCGGTGGAGGTCCCCGCCGCGCCCGCGCACCACTTCGGCTGAGCCCCCGGGGCGGGCGCGGCACGCCCGCCCCGCCCCGGGCCGTCCGGGCCCCGCGCACCGTGCCCTCCGGGGTCCCGTGCGTGCGTTCGCGCTGCGGGGGCCTGCGCCGTCCCCGCGGCCTGCCCACGAAGGGGCACGGGGCCCGTGCCCCTGGGCCGGGCGCGCCCCCGGGGACCGCAGGGCCGCTGCCGCACCCGTCCGGGGCCGCGGCGGAGGGCTCAGCCGCGGCCCCCTCCGGGACCGCCCCCCTGCCCGGCCGTGCCGGACCCCTCGCCGACGGACTCCTGGTAGAGGTCCGCGTAGGTGCGCGAGTCCTTGACCAGGTCGTCGCAGAAGGCGGCGACGTCGTCGCCGATGAGTTCCAGGACCCCCTTGCCGGCCGCGGCGCCCTCCTCGAAGAACTCGACGATCCCCGGAAGCAGGTCACCGTCGGCCAGGTCGACCGGTCCGACCTTGAAGAAGTACCTCTGGATCTCCTTGTAGACGATCCGGTAGTCCGGCGGAAGCGCCTTGACCCGCGCCACGTGCGCCCGCCACTGCCTCTTGCCCTCGATGATGTCCTGGACGCCCACGTCAGCCTCCCAGCCTGCCCAGTTTCCTTGCGACGTTGCGGTTCAACTGCTCGCGCCACCGGTCGCGGTGGTTCCGGGACCCCTCTCCGCCGGCCAGTGCCGCGCAGAAGCCCGCGATGTCGTCGCCCAGCACGTCATGGATGTCCTGCCCGTCCGCCGCCGTCTCCTCGAGCAGCCCCAGGGCGTTGTCGAGGATCGGCACCAGGTTGCGGCCGGTGAAGTCCGAGTAGGGGAAGAGGTGGGCCTTGATCTGCTCCCACGCCGCCCGGTGGCCGTCCGGCAACGCCTCGGCCCGGACCTCGAACGCCTTCCACTCCCTCGTGAGGTCGCTGCCCGTCATGGTCTCCCAGAGGTTCATCTCCCACCCTTCCTGAGCTCGTCGACGCGTGAGGAGAGGTACTCCCACTTCGCCCAGAACGTCGCGAGTTCCGCGCGCCCCGCGTCGTTGAGCGCGTAGAACTTGCGCGGCGGCCCCATCCCGGACGGTCGTTTGGTCACCTGGACGAGCCCGTTCCTCTCCAGCCGCAGGAGGATGGTGTAGACCGTCCCCTCGACGACGTCGGCGAAGCCGAGTTCGTTCAGCCGCCGCGTGATGGCGTAGCCGTAGGTCTCCTCGCCGCCGATGATCTCCAGCACACAGCCCTCGAGCGTGCCCTTCAGCATCTCCGTCAGGTCGTCCATCGCGGAGCCCTCCGGCCTCTCCTTGGTACTACGTGTCATTAGGTACCGCTACAAAGTAGCACAGGGTAGAGGATCCCGTTCCGCGGACGGGGGTGAAGGCCACGGCCGCCCCGTCGCGACACGGGGACCGGGACGGGAACAGGGACGGCGAAGCCCCGGGACGCCCGTTCTCCGGACGGCGGCCTGCCCGTCGCCGCGGACCGGACGGACGACGGGTGTTCGTTGCGTGCTCCCGCGGGTACTTTCCGTAGGGGCGGGTCCGCCCCGCCCCGGGCCGCCCGGCCCGGCGGACACCCCTTCCGCGACGTACCGCCCCCTGCCCCCGGCGGTCGGTGACCCCCGCTCCGCACAGACGCCGTCCGCGGCCACCGCCGACGGCCGGCGCGACCCGGCGCCTCCCCCTTCCGCGAGGCGTCCGGCCACCGCTGCCACGCTCCCGACCCGTATCCCACGGGGAGTGCCGACGCGCTCCGGACGACAGCACCTCGGCCGGGACGCCCGCGACCTCCCCCGCCCCCGAGAGGAAGACGACATGCCCCGACACCGCCGCTTCGAGAAGGACCGGGCCCAGACCCTCACCCCCGGCGAGTGGACGTCGCTGGAGTTCGAGACCGTGGTCGACGCCGACCACGGCGGCACCTCCACCGGCAGCCTGTACAGCCTCGTCGGCGTCAACGAGCCGGACGGCGCCCTCTACGACTTCTCCGTGGGGGTGACCATCAGCGACCTGTCCGCCGGTGCGGAGGTGCAGATCCGCGCCACCGAGTACGAGCCGGACGGCGACGGCGGGTGGCGGTACGCCCGCAACCGGCCGGTCGACAGCCCCGTGCAGGCCGGGGGGAACGGCCACTTCACCTACACGTGGAAGGGCAACCTGGCCAAGGGGCGGCGGGTGCGGGTGCGCCTGGCCCAGCAGGGCGACACCGCCGCGACGATCGTGTCGGCCACCGCGGACGTCTTCTACTGGCCCAAGTAGCGCCGCGGAGCGGAAGGCCGGACCCCCGGGGACCCGGAGGTCCCGGAGGGTCCGGCACCGGAGCCCTCCCGTGGCGCGCCGTCGCGGGAGGGGCGACCCGTGTCCGGCGCGGCCCGGGCACTGCGCATGGGCTCCGCGGAGAGCCGATGCGGCGCCACCGCGAGCCCTCTGCGTGCGGCGGGGCCGGTCGAGTCGTCGTCACGCACCGACCGTGGGACCGGGGTCGGGGTCCGGGGCGATGCCGGTTGCGGAGGCCGTGGCCTGCCACAGCCCGCCCGCGAGCACGGTGTCCCGCGCGGTCGCCGACCGGCGGGCGGGACCGGCCGGACCGCGGGTCTCGAACGGCCCCGTCGGGCCCAGGTAGCTGCCGCCGGGGACCGGCCCGGTGGCCGCGAGCAGCTGGGGGCCGATCCCGGCGGCGACCGGCTGGGAGAGGTAGCGGTCCGGCAGCACGAACAGGCGGTCCTTCCACGTGCCCCCGCGGGCGAGGGCGTTGTTCAGCAGCTCCGAGGTGGTCAGCCCCGGGTGGGCGGCGACCGACAGCACGGGGTCGTCGGCGCGTCGCAGCCGTCGGTCGAGCTCGGCGGCGAACAGCAGGTTCGCGAGCTTGGAGGCCCCGTAGGCGCGCGTCGGCGAGTAGCGCCGGCGCTCCCAGTGCAGGTCGGTGAGGTCGAGTCCGCCGGTGCGGTGTCCCAGGCTCGACGTCGTCACCACCCGGGAGGGCCGCCCCGGGGTCCCGGCCGACCGCAACGCGGGCATCAGCAGCCAGGTCAGCGCGGCCGGACCGAGGTGGTTGGTCCCGATCTGCAGCTCGAACCCGTCGCGGGTCCGTTCGTGCGGTCCGAGCGACACGGCGGCGTTGTTGACCAGCACGTCGACCCGGTCCCCGGTGCGTTCCCGGATGTCGGCGGCGGCGGCGCGCACCGAGTCGAGGTCGGCCAGGTCGAGCAGAACGGCCTCGGCCGATCCCGGGCCGTCGATTCCTGCCCGCACCCGCTCGACGGCCGCCTCTCCGCGCCGGGCGTCGCGAACGGTCATCAGGAGCCGGGCCCCGGCCCCCGCCAGCGCACCGGAGAGGGCGAGGCCGAGGCCGGAGGTCGTCCCGGTGACGACGACGGTGCGGCCCGTGAGGTCGGGGAGGTCGTTGGGCGGAGGCGCCATGGGTTCGTGTCTCCTGTTCGGATGGTCCTGCCCGCCCGAGCCGGCCGACGCGGCGCCGCACACGGTTCGCCCGCGCCCACCGGTGCTGTTCCGGAGGCGGTGGGCAGCCCGGACGGGCGGCGCGCGCGGACATCGTCCGCGGACAATTCATGTGACGGTGTCACGTGAACTACGGTCCCCCATACGGATGACGCTGTCAAACGGATGGGCCGCGTGACGCTGCCCGAGGGCGGGGAGCCGGACGACGCGGTGGGCGCGGGAGCCCGGCGGTCCGCCGCGTCCGCGGTCTCAGCCGCGCCGTTCCGCCTCCCGTTCGAGGAGGGCGCGGAAGGAGCCCGGGGGCCGTCCGGTGACGCGCAGGACGGTGTCGGTGACGCGGTCCTCCGCCCCCTCGGAGATGGCGTGGTCCATGTCGGCCAGCAACGCGGCGAACGCGGGCGGCATCTGCGCCGAGAGGAGGTCGCGCATCTGCTCGCGGGTCAGGCGGCGGTGCTCCACGGGCCGGCCGGTGACCCCGGTGACGGCCGCGGCGATGTCGTCGTGGCTGAGCGCCTCCGGCCCGGTGAGGACGAGATCGGTGTCGGGGGCGTGTGCGTCGGTCAGGGCACGGGCGGCGACGGCCGCGATGTCCTCGGCGTCGACGAAGCCGATCCTGCCGTCGCCCGTGGCGGTCCGGATGACGCCCTCCTCGCGGATGCCGGCGGCGTGCACGTGTGTGCCGGTGAAGTTCTGCATGAACCACGAGGGCCGCAGCACCGCCCACTGCCCGAACAGGTCGGGCAGGGCGCGGTGCACCTGTCCCACCGCGGGGCCGTCCTCGGGGACGGCCGAGGAGCTGAGGAGCACCGCGCGGCGCACGCCGCAGGCGCGGGCCAGCCGGAGGAACGGCAGCATGACCGCCGCCGGATCGGGGTCGCCCACAGGCGGGACGAGGTAGACGCGGTCGGCGCCGCCGAGCGCGGCGGCGTGGGTGGCGGGGTCGTACCAGTCGAAGCGGACCGGTTCCGCGCCGGGGACCGGGGCGCCGCGGCGGCTCGCGGCCCTGACGCGGTGTCCGGCGGCCGCCAGCCGGGCGGCGGTGCGGCTGCCGGTGGTGCCGGTGGCGCCGATGACCAGGGTGGTGGAGGTGGCGGTCATCGGCTGCTCCCGGTGAAGTCGGCGCCGGTTTCGAGGACGGCGAGGGGGTTCCAGTAGTCGCGGTAGGAGGAGATGAGCCCGTCCCGGGCCGTCACGACGGCGATGTAGGTCATGTCGAAGGGGCTCCCGCTCTCCACCAGGCGGCCGACGCCGCGCATCTCGGCCACGACGGTCTCGGGCTCGGCGGTCAGGTGGATCCGCAGCTCGGGGAAGTCGTGCAGGTCGATGTGGTCCGGGTAGCGGCTCATGTACGCGGCGACGGCATCCCTGCCCTCCAGGCGCTTCGGCCATCCCTCGGGGGCGAAGGGGAACTCCATGAGGCCGTCCTCGGCCCACAGGGCGACCCATGCGGCGATGTCCTTGTCCAGCAGGAGCCGCAGGCCGTGGCGGCGGAGATCCGCCGGGGAAGTCGGTGCGGACACGGGTGTCCTCCCTCTCGCTCGATGTATTCGGACCGTGGGTCCGTTTAAAACATACGGACTGGCGGTCCGCTTTGCAAGTGCGGGAGCGGCCGGGCGGTGGGCTCTCCGTGGGGCCTGACTCCCGTGCGTCTGCTCGGCGCAACCCTTCTTGGGGTGCGCGTTACCCAGGCATTACTCCAATTGGTAATATGACGATCACTCTGAGTGTCGATGGAGTGCTGTGCCGCGGCCTGTCCGCGGTCCGACGCAACCCCTCGTCCCGCCCGGAGCCGCACCCCGTCGTCCCTCTCCCCGGAACGGAGCAACCCCGCATCCCCCACACCCGACTGAGACCCGTGAAAAAGGACATGAGCAACCGTCAGCCCGAACCCCACGTGAAAGAACTCCACGCCACGGCCCAAGCACTGTGGCGCGCCGTCTACGAAGCCAGCGCCGTGGTCTTCGCGGAGCGCACCGTGCACCAGGCACGGCTGGCTGATCTCGACGCCGCCCAGCAGTGGGCCCGGACCCGGGTCGCCTCCGCCCGCAGGGAGCTGGTCAGGGCCTTCGACGCCAGGGACGCCGTACGGGTCGAAGCCGCCCAACGGCACCTGCGGGAGTGCGAGGACGAGGAGGTGCACATCGACCTCGCGGTGACCGCCGAGGCGCGCGCCCTCGTCCGTACGGGACTGGCGGAGCTGAACTCGACCCTGGAACAGGTCTGCCGCGCCCTCGACGCCGACCGGAGGGTGCAGGAGGCCGTCGCCCGCGAGCACGGGGTGCGGCCGGGCGCGAGGGCCTGAGCGGGGAGGCCCGGCGGCGGTCCGGCGGCGGGCCGACTGCCTCGCCGGGCCGCCCCGCCGGACGCGGAGCGCGTCCCCGCCGTGCCTCGCGCTCCGGGACGGCCGGGTCCGGCCGCCGGCCTCCGCCCGGTCAGGCGCGGGGTGTCCCCGGGCCGCGGCGGCCCGGGGGTTGCCGCCCCATGCCGTGACCAGGCCCCGCGCATCGTCTGCCGGCCGAGCTCCGGGGGCACGGCCCTCCGGATCTGGCGTTCCCGATTGTTTGCGCTCCTCCATTCGGGAGAGGCTCAACTACCTGGGGTAATAAAAGGGAACGGAAGGTAGTCATGCGTCGTTTCGCCACCACTCTGACCCTCGTCCTGCTGTGCGGCGCCGCGCCGGCTGCGTCCGCGCACGCCGCGGCCATCCACACCTGCGCCCGGATCGTCTTCGACGAGGCGAGAGCCGTGGCCGAGGGGACGGACTGCGAGAGCAATGGGGAGTCCAGCCCGGGGGAGATGCACTCCGAGGAGGTCGGCACGAAGTACGCCTGCGAGGAGATCACCCCGTCGGCCGACCGTGCGGACGCCACGGGCGCGGGGTGCCGACCGCTCTCCTGACCGCGGTCGCGAGGGGGCCGCGTCGGTCCGCTCCCCGGTGGTCGCCGTCCCGGCCCCGCCGCCACGGCGCGACCGGGCCCCGCGGGCAGGCCGCTCCGCTCCCCGCCGGGCGGCTCAGCCGTCCGAGGCGGGGCTCCACGACACCCGTACCAGGCACTCCACCGATTCGGGCGGCGGACTGAACCCCGCGGTGCGGGCCTCCTCCGGGGTCATCCACAGGATCAGGTCGGGGAGGTCGTCCTCGTCCTCGTAGGCGGACGCCACCGCGCGGACCCGGTCCGCGTCCAGGTCCGGGCCTCCGCGCACGAACCCCGCCGCCCGTCGGATGATCCTCATGCCGTCCGGCACCAGGTGGTCGAGCGCGGGCACGCCGGCCTCCGCCACCCGCGCGATCTCCTCGGAGGGAGCGTTTCGGGCAGGGTCCGCTTCGACGGCTTCCTCCCCGGTGGCGACGTCGGCGCCCGGCACCTCGTGGCCGCACGGCTCGTACCGGGCGCGTGCGTGGGAGAACGCGCCCGGTTCGGAGCCGGGCAGGGCCGAGTACCTGGGGGAGCGGTGAACTCGGACGGCTGGGGTGCCGCATGTAGGGCAGAGGATCATGGTCCGCCGGTACCCGTCAGGTGTGGTGCTCATGCGGAACGGCCCTTCTGCGGGGGCCTCAAACTCGCTGGTCGAGGACCGAAACCCCGTGCGTTGCCGAGGTGGCGCACGGGGCGGTTCCTGCGGACGCGGGCGGCATGCCTGTCATGTGCCGGGTGTTCGCCGAAGCTTCTCGTCCTGTGTGTGCAGGGTGGTGATGAGGTCGTCGATGTGTGCGGCGGTGGTGTGGGCTCCGGTGTCGGTGGCCAGGTCGCGGGCTTCTTGGAGGGTCTGGAGGAGGCGTCCGTGGTCGGGGCGTGCGTCGAGCAGGGTGTGGAGCTGGGTGCGGGGGTAGCGGCGGTGTCCGCCGAGGGTTTTGACCGAGGCGAGGCGGCCGTCTTTTTCCCAGCGGGCGA
>NZ_JBSHDN010000175.1:0-13311 GCF_053616335.1 Nocardiopsis sp. NPDC055824 | reverse complement strand
GGACGCGCGGCGCCGGTCGGACCGCGCCGGCGGCCGCCCGCTTCGCCTCCATTTCACGCCTTCTCTTCCGGTCGGACATCCGCGCGGGTGATGATGTGCGGGCCCCCGTTGCCCAGCGACCCCCGGAGCAGATGTGTCCCCCACCCGACCCGGACGTCTGATCGCGTCCACGTCCGCCGCGGCCGCGGTCCTCCTCGGCGTCGGCCTCGCGGCGGCGCCGCCCGCCCTCGCCGACGACGCCGCGCCCGTGATCAGCGAGGTGTACGGCGGAGGCGGCAACAGCGGAGCCCTGCTGCGCCACGACTTCGTCGAGCTCGGGAACCCGGCCGGCGGACCCGCCGACCTCGACGGCTGGAGCGTCCAGTACCTCCCCGCCGCCCCGGGACCGTCCACACGGGTGCAGGTCACGGCCCTGACCGGGGAGATCCCGGCGGGAGGCCACCACCTCGTCCGCCAGGCGGCGGGCGCCGGGGGCAGCGTCGAGCTCCCCGCCCCCGACACCGCCGGCAGCACCAACATGTCCGCGACGGCGGGCACGGTCCTGCTCGTCTCCGGCACCGAGCCGGTCTCCTGCCGGACCGCGGCGGCGTGCGCGCAGGACGGCTCCGTGGTGGACGTGGTCGGCTACGGCAACGCCGTCGTCCACGCCGGATCGCCCGTCACGGGGCTCTCCAACACCGCGTCCGCCTCGCGCGACGCCGCGTTCACCGACACGGGCGACAACGCCGCCGACCTCACCGCCGGGGACCCCACGCCCACCAACGCGGCGGGCGAGACGGCGGGCGACGGCGGCGGGCCGGAGGAGCCCGTCGAGCCCGGCGACCTGCGCGTCCACGACGTGCAGGGCACCACCCGCACCTCCCCGTACGCCGGCCGCCAGGTCACCGGCCTGCCCGGGGTGGTGACGGCGGTCAACGCCTTCGGCGGCGCCCGCGGATTCTGGTTCCAGGACACCGAGGGCGACGGCGACCCCCGCACGAGCGAGGCCCTCTTCGTCTTCACCGGCTCCACCACGCCCGCCGTCGCCCCCGGCGACGAGGTCCTGGTCGCCGGGCGGGTCGGCGAGTACCGGCCCGCGGCCGGCCACCAGACCACCACCCAGCTCGACGGGGCCCGCTGGACCGTCCTGTCCACCGGCAACGCGCTCCCCGACTCCGTCCTGCTGGACGCCGACGCCCTCCCCGAGGCGTACGCGCCCGACCACGGCGGCGACGTCTCCGGCCTGGAGCTGGAGCCCGACAAGTACGCGCTGGACTTCTGGGCCGCGCACGAGCACATGACGGTCCGCGTCGAGGACGCCCCCGTGGTGGGCGCCACGGACGGCTACCACGCCCTGTGGGTGACCACCGATCCCGGCCAGAACCCCACCGTCAACGGCGGGACCGCCTACGGCTCCTACGACGAACCCAACTCCGGGCGGGTCAAGGTCGAGTCCCTGCTCGACCGCGCCGAGCACCCCTTCCCCGAGGCGAACGTCGGCGACACCCTCGCCGGGGTCACCGAGGGCCCCCTCCACCACAGCCGGTTCGGCGGCTACCTGATCCGCGCCACCACCCTGGGGGAGCACGTCCCGGGCGGCCTGGAGCGCACCCCGGTCCGCGACACCGAGCGGTACGAGGTCAGCATCGCCACCTACAACGTCGAGAACCTCGGCGGCCGTGACGACCAGGCCAGGTTCGACGCGCTCGCGGCCGGGATCGTCGACCACCTGGACACGCCCGACATCATCGGGCTGGAGGAGATCCAGGACGACAGCGGCCCCGTGGACGACGGCACCGTCGACGCGGGCGTCACCCTCGACCGGCTCGTGGAGGCCGTCGCCGCGCACGGCGGCCCCGCCTACGAGTGGCGGCAGATCAGCCCCGAGGACAAGCAGGACGGCGGACAGCCGGGCGGCAACATCCGCAACGCCTTCCTGTTCGACCCCGAGCGGGTCGAGTTCGTGGACCGCGAGGGCGGCGACGCCACCACCGCCGTCGAGGTCGTGGAGGGCGCGCGGGGCGCCGAGCTGTCGGTGTCCCCGGGCCGCATCAGCCCGCTGGACGAGGCGTGGGACTCCAGCCGCAAGCCGCTGGTCGGCCACTTCCGCGCCCTCAACCGGGACGTCTACGTGGTCACCAACCACTTCAACTCCAAGGGCGGGGACGAGCCGCTCCACGGCGTCAACCAGCCGCCGAACCGCACCAGCGAGGCCCAGCGCCACGCCCAGGCCGAGCTGGTCGGGGCGTTCGCCGACGAACTGCTCGCGGCGGACCCGCAGGCCAACCTGGTCGTCATGGGCGACCTGAACGACTTCCAGTTCTCGCGGACCCTGGAGATCCTCACCGGGGAGGATCGCCTGTACAACCCCATGGCGGACCTGCCCGAGGGGGAGCGCTACAACTACGTGTTCGACGGCAACTCCCAGGCCCTGGACCACATCCTGGTCAACCGGGCCCTGGCGGGACGCGTCGACTACGCGGTCGCGCGGCTCAACTCCGAGTTCCACGACCAGGTCAGCGACCACGACCCGCAGGTGCTGTGGCTGGACACCCGCCGGAGCACCCCGCCGGGACGCGGCTGACCCGCGCGGACCGGAGGGGGCGGGCGCCCGGCCGCGCCCGCCCCCTCGGCGCGCCCGCGGCCCGCCGTACCGGGCCCGGGAGCGGCCGGTCACGGCAGGTGCCCGGGTGGCGCGTGTCACCGGCGGCCGACCCGGCCGCCCCCTATCCTGGGGAGCGTCCGCGAGAGGGCGGGCGCTCCTCAGCCAGGGAAGCGAGAGATGAACGTACTGCTCACCGGGGGGGCCGGGTACATCGGCTCGCACACCGCGGTCGAACTGCTCCAGGCCGGACACGACGTCGTCGTGGTCGACTCCCTCGTCAACAGCAGCGAGGAGGCCGTCCGCCGCGTCGAGCGCATCACCGGGCGGACCGTCGCCTTCCACCGGGCGGACTGCACCGACCCCGCAGCGCTGCGCCGGATCTTCGACGTCCACGACGTCGACGCCGTCATCCACCTGGCCGGGCTCAAGGCGGTGGGCGAGTCCGTCGCCCAGCCGCTGCGCTACTACCGCAACAACCTCGACGCGCTCCTGAACCTCGCCGAGGCGATGGACGAGCACGACGTCCGGAACCTGGTGTTCAGCTCGTCGGCGACGGTCTACGGCGACCCCGAGCACCTGCCCCTCACCGAGGACAGCACCCTCTCGGTGACCAACCCCTACGGCGCCACCAAGCTGTTCATCGAGCGCGTCCTGGAGGACCTGGCCGCCGCCGACCCCCGCTGGCACATCGTCTCCCTGCGCTACTTCAACCCGATCGGCGCCCACCCCAGCGGGCTCATCGGCGAGGACCCCCTGGGCGTCCCCAACAACCTGTTCCCGTACATCGCGCAGGTCGCGGCCGGACGCCGGGAGCGGCTCACCGTGTTCGGCGACGACTACGACACCCCCGACGGCACGGGTGTCCGGGACTACCTGCACGTGGTCGACCTCGCCCAGGGCCACCTGGCCGCCGTCGACCACCTCGGCGACACCGCGGGCTGCCGCGTCTACAACCTGGGCACCGGCCGCGGCACCTCGGTCATGGAGGGCCTGCGCGCGTTCGAGAGGGCCACCGGCGCACCCGTCCCGTACGAGGTGGCCGACCGGCGCCCCGGCGACGTCGCCGTGTGCTACTCCGACCCCTCCGCCGCCGCCCGCGACCTGGGCTGGAAGGCGGCCCTCACCGTCGACGACGCCTGCCGGGACGCGTGGAACTGGCAGTCGGCCAACCCCGGCGGCTTCGGGGGCGCCGGGAGCTGAGCCCCACCGCACACCCCGGAGTACCGGTTGAGCACGGGGAACGCCCTAGACTGGACGCCTATCCCTGTACTTCCTGCGGAAGGTCCTCCGTCGTGTCCGTTGGTGCTGAGAGCACGTTCGACACCGTTCTCGTCGTGGACTTCGGCGCGCAGTACGCGCAGCTGATCGCACGACGCGTCCGCGAATGCCATGTGCACAGCGAGATCGTGCCCTCGACCATGCCCGTCGAGGACATGCTCGCCAAGAAACCCAAGGCCATCATCCTCTCCGGCGGCCCGTCCTCGGTCTACGCCGAGGGCGCCCCCGTCGTCGGCGCCGAGCTGTTCGAGACCGGGGTCCCGACCTTCGGCATCTGCTACGGCTTCCAGGCGATGACCCGGGCCCTGGGCGGAACCGTCGACCGGACCGACCTGAGCGAGTTCGGCCGCACCGAGCTGACGGCCGTCACCGACTCCCTGCTGTTCGCGGGCGCCCCCGCCGACCTGTCGGTGTGGATGTCGCACGGCGACTCCGTGGTGCGGGCCCCCGAGGGCTTCGCCACGACCGCCAGCACCGCCGGCGCCCCGGTCGCCGCGTTCGAGGACACCGACCGCCGCCTGTTCGGCGTGCAGTTCCACCCCGAGGTCATGCACACCGAGCACGGCCAGGAGGTGCTGCGCCGGTTCCTGTACGAGGGCGCCGGGTGCCGTCCCACCTGGACGATGGTGAACATCGTCGAGGAGCAGCTGGAGCGCATCCGCGAGCAGATCGGCGACAAGAGCGTCATCTGCGCGCTGAGCGGCGGCGTCGACTCCGCCGTGGCCGGAGCCCTCGTGCAGCGCGCCGTCGGCGACCAGCTGACCTGCGTGTTCGTCGACCACGGCCTGCTCCGCAAGGGTGAGGCCGAGCAGGTCGAGAAGGACTTCGTCGCGATCACCGGGGCCAAGCTCAAGGTCGTGGACGCCGAGGAGCGGTTCCTGTCGGCGCTGGCCGGGGTCACCGACCCCGAGGAGAAGCGCAAGATCATCGGCCGCGAGTTCATCCGCGTCTTCGAGCAGGCGGCCCGCGAGGTCGTCGCCGAGGGCGGGGAGGGCGGCGCCGAGGTCGAGTTCCTCGTGCAGGGCACCCTGTACCCCGACGTGGTCGAGTCCGGCGGCGGCACCGGGACCGCCAACATCAAGTCGCACCACAACGTGGGCGGCCTGCCCGACGACCTGCAGTTCACCCTGGTCGAGCCCCTCCGGGAGCTGTTCAAGGACGAGGTGCGCAAGGTCGGCGAGGAGCTGGGCCTGCCCGCCGAGATGGTGTGGCGCCAGCCGTTCCCCGGGCCGGGCCTGGGCATCCGCATCATCGGCGAGGTGACCCGCGACCGCCTGGAGATCCTGCGCGAGGCCGACGCCATCGCCCGCGAGGAGCTGTCCCGCGCCGGCCTGGACCGCGAGATCTGGCAGTGCCCGGTCGTGCTGCTCGCCGACGTCCGGTCGGTGGGCGTGCAGGGCGACGGCCGCACCTACGGCCACCCGGTCGTGCTGCGCCCGGTCAGCAGCGAGGACGCCATGACCGCGGACTGGTCGCGCGTGCCCTACGACGTGCTGGCGAAGATCTCCAACCGGATCACCAACGAGGTCCGGGAGATCAACCGGGTGACGCTGGACGTGACCAGCAAGCCCCCGGGCACCATCGAGTGGGAGTAGGGGAGCGCCCCTCCCCGGAGCACGGACGGGCCCGGCACACCGCGTGTGTGCCGGGCCCTGTCCTTGTCCTCCGTCGCGCTCCGGCCCGGGGCCGCGGGGCCCGGCAGCGCTTCCGGACGGGGCGGGGCCGCGCACCCTCCCGGCCCACCGCCCCCGGCCGTGTTCCGCGGGTCGTGCCGGGCCCGCGGTGATCGGCGCGGGCGCCGGGCCGACCGCGGGCCTCCACGGACCACGCCCTAGTAGGTCACCATGTCCCGGATCTCGATGGAGGTCGGCGCGCCGCCGGGGGTGTTGTTGAGCAGGAGCCTGACCGGGCTCTCGTCCTCGGTGAGGATGAACACCAGCTCGCCCGCGGCCGGGGTGCCCGGGGCGAGGCCGCCGGTGTCCCACAGCGAACTCACCTGTTCGTCCCTGGACGGGGTCGCCGCGACGACCTCGGACTCCGACTCGGTGACCAGGTACTGCGACTTGCTGTCGAACACGAAGCGCTCGCCCTCGAGGAGGTTGGTGACCTGCAGGTCCACGACGCAGTACTCGCCCCTGCGGAGCGCGGATCGGCCCTCCAGCGTCTCCATCCCGCAGTTGACGGAGTTGACCCGGTACTCGACCGTGCCGTCGGCGGAGACCCCGCCGGATCCGTCCGAGGGGACGGAGTCGTCGGCGCCGTCGTCCGGTGCGGGCTCCGGGGCCTCCTCCTGCTCCGAGCCGGCCCCCGCGGGAGGGGCCTCGTCCCCGCCGGAGAACGGCGGGTCGTCCCGGTTCATCACCAGGATCGTCAGGACGGCCATGAGCACCAGGAGCACCGCGGCGCCCACCGCCACCGCGACGACCAGTCCGCGGCGCCGGTTCGGTGCGGCCGGCCGGTGCGGGGGAGGGGGGACCGGGGGCACGTACGGCTGCGGCCCCGGGCGGTTCGCCTGCTGGTCGGCGGGGGGCACCATCGGGATGGGCCCGGTCGAGGCCGGGTGCTGGGCCGGGGGCGGACCCGCCTGCCGGGGCTGCTGCGCCTGGCCGCCCGGCGGTGGGCCGGGCTGGTGGCCGGTCGCGGGATAGCCCGGGGGCGGCCCCGCGGGAGGCTGCGGGTGCTGGAAGTTGCCCGTCTGGTGCGCGGGCATGGGCGGGCCCGCCTGGTACTGGCCGGGCGCCGGGTGCCGCATGCCCGTCACGGTCTGGTGTCCGGGCCCGCCCTGCTGGGGGCGCATCCCCGGGGGAGGGCCGGGCGGCATCGGCGGCAGGTTGGGCCGCCACGACTGGTGCAGCGCGTGCGACACCATGTCGTTGGGGTTGGTGCTGTCCTCCCCGCCCGCCAGCTCCAGCAGGAGGTCCTGGGCGGTGGGCCGGCGGTTCGGCTCCTTGGCCAGGGCACGCGTCACGAGGCGGTCGAGAGGGCTGTCCAGGTTGCCGATCTGGGGTTCGGCGAACAGCACCCGCTTGCCCAGCGTCATGGCGTCGCCGTTGCCGAAGGGGTGCGTGCCGTTGCCGGCGAACGCCACCAGGCACCCCCAGGCGAAGATGTCCGCCGAGGTGGTGACCTGCTCCTCCAACAGCTGCTCGGGCGCCATCCACCCGGGGCTGCCCATGACGATGCCGGTCTGGGTGTGGTTCGTGGCGGTGTTCATCGCGCGCGCGATGCCGAAGTCGATCACCCGGGGGCCCGACAGCGACAGCAGCACGTTCGCGGGCTTGAGGTCGCGGTGGACCAGCCCGGTGCGGTGGATGGCCGCGAGCGCGGCGGCCACGCCCAGGGCGAAGCCGTGCAGGGTGGAGGAGTCCAGCGGACCGTTCTCGGCTATGTGCTCGGCCAGGGCGGTGCCGGCGATGTACTCGGTGACCATGTAGGGACGGTTCTCGAACGTCCCGTGGTCGAGCACCTTGGCGGTGCAGAAGGAGGCGACCTTGCGGGCGTTCTCCATCTCATCGCGAAAACGCGCCCGGGTCGCCTCGTCGAAGGCGAGTTCCGGACGGATGACCTTGATGGCTACCTGGTTGTTCCGGTCCGACATACTGCCCAGGTAGACGGTGCCCATGCCACCGCTGCCCAGCTTGCCGGACAGCACGTAGGGACCGATGGTGGCCGGATCCCCGGCGGCCAGCGGTTCCAGGTTCTTCGGGAGCCCATCCGACGGCAAGCGACCCTCCCCGACGGTGTCCAAACCCCGCCTTGCCCCAAGGTAGCGGTGTTTGTGCCCTGATTCCCACTCAGCGGCCTGATTGGGCCGTTCTGGGGGCAGGCGGTGACTGACATGACAGTGGTGACGATCCCCGGATCGTGATCCTGGTTCCCGATTCCTTCCGCCGATGGCGTTAGCGCCGGTCGGAGGGGGTGAACACACCGGCGCCCCTGGCGGGGTACGTGTTCACGCAAGGTGGGGGTTCCTTTACGATTGGGGACTCGTGACCGTTAATACCACCGTAACCGTGCGGGTCCCCGCGAAGGTGAACCTCCAGTTGGCGGTGGGGCCCGGACGCGAGGACGGGTTCCACGACCTCGTCAACGTGTTCCACGCCGTCTCACTGTTCGATGAGGTTACCGTCAAGGAGGCCCGGTCGCGTCGGCCGAGTCCCCCGGGCGGGGGCGGCTCCGTCGTCGCGGAACTGACCGCCGGCGGCGGCCTGGGGTCCCACCTTTCCCGCGTTCCCCTCGACGCGAGCAACCTGGCCGCCCGCGCGGCGGTCCTGGTGGCCGAGCGCACGGGGAAGGGCTTCCCCGTCACCGTCCACCTGGACAAGAACATCCCGGTGGCGGGAGGCATGGCCGGAGGGAGCGCGGACGCGGCCGCCGCCCTGGTCGCCTGCGACCGGCTCTGGGGCGCCGGCCTGTCACGGGAGGCCCTCCTCGACTGCGCCGCCGAGCTCGGCAGCGACGTCCCCTTCGCCCTGGTGGGCTCGACGGCCGTCGGGACGGGGCGGGGCGAGGTCCTCTCGCCGATGGCCAGCCCCGGCCGTTTCCGCTGGGTCTTCGCCCTGTCGCCGCACGGCCTGTCCACGGCGCGGGTCTTCCGCGAGTACGACCGGATCCGTCCGGACGCCCCCCCGCCGAGCCTCGACCCGGCCCTGGCCGGCGCGCTCGCGCTGGGGGACCCCGCGGCCGTCGGAGCGGCGCTCACCAACGACCTCCAGGAGGCCGCCCTGTCCCTCCTGCCGGAGCTGGAGCGCACCCTCGGGACCGGGCGGGGCGCCGGGGCCCTGGGGGCCCTGGTGTCGGGCTCGGGGCCCACCTGTGCGTTCCTGGTGGGCGGGGGACCGGAGGACGCCGCCGTCGTGGCCGAGCGCGAGGCCTCGGTGGTCGCGGCCCTGGAGGGGAGCGGGCTGTGCGAGCAGGTGGTGACGGCCCACGGGGACGTGCCGGGCGCCGTTGTGCTGTGACCTAAATCACTGTCGTTTCTTCCGTTCTGTGGGGGTTTCGCCCAGTTGACCTGAACCACGGTTGAGGTCGAACACTGGTGTGCATGACGACCGCAACCGCCTTGTCGCGCTACGCCGACCTGCCAGCCCTCATCGGCCTCATGGAGGGTGACGAGAAGCACATGGGCGCCGCCCACTCCACCCTGGACGTGGTGTGGGTCCTCTACGACCGCGTCCTGGCCGTCACCCCCGCGACGGCCGAGGACCCCGCCAGGGACCGCTTCCTGCTGTCCAAGGGCCACGGGCCCGCGGCGTTCTACGCGGTGCTGGCCGCCAAGGGGTTCGTGGACGTGGCCGCCCTGCGCGGCTGGACGGCCTTCGACTCCCCGCTGGGCCACCACCCGGACCGGGTCCTCGTGCCCGGGGTGGAGATCGGCAGCGGCTCCCTCGGCCACGGCCTGCCCCTCGGACTGGGCAGCGCCCTCGGCCTGCGCGCCCAGGGCGTCCGCCGCCCCGACGGCGCCGCCCCCCGCGTGGTGGTGCTCCTCGGGGACGGGGAACTCGACGAGGGCAGCAACCACGAGGCGATCGCCGTCGCCGGGCGGCTCGGCGTCGACAACCTCACCGCGGTCGTCGTGGACAACGCCTCAAGCACCCACGGCTGGCCCGGCGGCGTCGCCGCACGGTTCGCGGGGGAGGGGTGGGCGGCGCGCGAGGTCGCCGGGCGCGACCACGACGCCCTCCACGAGGCCCTCACCCGGCCCCACACAGGACGGCCGCTGGCCGTCGTCGCCCGCGTCCGGACCAGGTAGGGGACAGGCCATGCGAGAAACCTTCGCCGCCACCGTCAGCGAGGCCATGGACCGCGACCCGCGCGTCGCGGTGGTCCTCGCCGCCATCTCGGCGGGCATGTTCCGCTCCGCCGCGGCCCGCCACCCCGGGCGGGTGGTCGACGTCGGCATCCGGGAGCAGGCCATGATCGGGGTGGCCGGCGGGCTCGCCCTGACCGGGATGCGCCCGATCGTGCACAGCTACGCCCCGTTCCTGGTCGAGCGGCCGTTCGAGCAGGTCAAACTGGACTTCGCCCACCAGGACGTGGGCGCCGTCCTGGTCAGCATCGGCGGCTCCTACGACGCCTCCGAGGAGGGGCGCACCCACCAGGCGCCCGGCGACGTCGCCCTGCTCGACACCCTCCCGGGGTGGACCGTGCACGTGCCGGGCCACCCGGACGAGGCCCGCGCCGCCCTGGAGTCCGCCATCCCCGGCGACGACCGCGTGTACGTGAGGCTGTCGGAGACCTCGAACCGCGCGCCCCGGCCCGTGGACGGGCGGCTGTCCGCGGTGCGCACGGGGTCGCCCCGCTCCGCGGGCGTGGTGGTCGCCGTCGGACCGATGCTGGACCGCGTGCTGGAGGCCACCGCCGACCTCGACGTGACGGTCGCCCACACCTCCACCGTGCGCCCGTTCGACCGCGCGGGGCTCAGCGCCCTGGTCGGGGCGGCGGGCAACGCCGACGTGCTCGTGGTGGAGCCCTACCTCGCCGGGACCTCCGCGCACGAGGTCGCGGCGGCCCTCGTGGACCGGCGCCACCGGCAGCTCGGGCTGGGGGTGGCCCGCGACCGGGAACTGCGCGCCTACGGCGCCCCCGCGCAGCACGCGCGGGCGCACGGCCTGGACGCGGAGGGCATCGCCGAGGCCGCCAGGGGGTTCTTCCTGGTGTAGGCCGGGGCCGGGGAACCCGGCGGCGCGGAACGCGCCCGGGGCCTTGCGTGGTGCGGCCCCGGGCGCGTCCCGTGCGGGGACACGCGCCGTCCGGGGCGCATCCCCGCGTGAGGCGCCGGGCGACTGCGGCGTCGTGCTCGGTCACCGCGACCCGGGCCGCTCCCCCGCGGGAGGCACACCCGCCGCCCGTGCCCGGGCTCGCCGCGCCCCCGCGGGGGGACGAGAGCCCGGACCGCGGCCCCGCCGTCGGGACAGGGATCCCGTGCCCCGGGGCGGGGCGGCCAGGGCACTGGGTCGGACCCGGGACAATGGAAGGTGATGACGAATCTGGTCAACCTTCAGGACGTGTCCCTGGCCTACGGGCCGCTCGTACTCCTCGACAAGGTGTCGCTCGGCGTCGACGAGGGCGAACGCATCGGTGTGGTCGGCCGCAACGGCGGCGGCAAGTCCACGCTGATCTCCGTGCTCTCCGGCATCACCGAGCCCGACTCCGGGCGGGTCGTGCACAACCGCGGGCTGCGCATCGGCTTCCTGCACCAGCGCGACACCTTCCCCGACACCACCGTCGGCGGGTTCGTGCTGGGCGACCGCGCCGAGCACGAGTGGGCGGGCGACTCCCGCATCCGCGACGTCCTGCGGGGCCTCCTCGGCGGCTGGGACCTGGACACGCCCATGTCCGGGCTCTCCGGCGGCGAGCGCCGCCGCTCGGGACTGGCGCGGCTGCTCATCGGCGACCACGACCTCATCGTCCTGGACGAGCCCACCAACCACCTCGACATCGAGGGCATCGCCTGGCTCGCCGAGCACCTGCGCGGCCGCCCGGAGGCGCTCGTGGTCGTCACGCACGACCGCTGGTTCCTGGACGCCGTCACCACCCGCACCTGGGAGGTCGGGCGCGGCGCCGTCGAGCGCTACGAGGGGGGCTACGCCGCCTACGTCCTGGCCAAGGCCGAACGGGACCGCCAGGCCGCGGCCTCCGAGGAGCGGCGCCAGAACCTCATGCGCAAGGAGCTGGCCTGGCTGCGCCGCGGCGCCCCGGCCCGGACCTCCAAACCCAAGTTCCGCATCGAGGCGGCCAACCAGCTCATCGCCGACGAGCCGCCGCTCCGCGACACCGTCGAGCTGGTGCGGTTCGCGAGCTCCCGGCTCGGCAAGACCGTCATCGACCTCAAGAACGTGTCGGTGGCCGTCCCCGACCGGACCCTCCTGGACCACCTCACCTGGCAGCTGGGCCCCGGCGACCGGGTCGGCCTGGTGGGGGTGAACGGCGCGGGCAAGTCCACCCTCCTCAAGATCCTCGCCGAGGAGCGCGAGCCCGACTCCGGCAGCGTGCGCACCGGCCGCACCGTCAGGCTCGCCCACCTGTCGCAGAACGTCGTCGAACTCGACCCCGAGGCGCGCCCGCTCCAGGCCGTCATGGAGATCCGCGAGCACATCACCATCGGCAAGCGCGACTACACGGCGAGCCAGATGCTGGAGCGCTTCGGCTTCCGGGGCGACCGGCAGTGGACGCCGATCGGCGACCTGTCCGGCGGCGAGCGCCGCCGCCTCCAGCTCCTGCGCCTGCTCATGGACGAGCCCAACGTGCTGCTGCTGGACGAGCCCACCAACGACCTGGACATCGAGACCCTCACCGAGCTGGAGGACCTCCTCGACGGCTGGCCGGGCTCCCTCGTGCTGGTCAGCCACGACCGGTACTTCCTGGAGCGCATCACCGACCGGGTGCTCGCGCTCATGGGGGACGGCAGCCTCGCCTTCCTGCCCGGCGGCGTCGACGAGTACCTGGAGCGCCGCGCGGTGACCGCGGGGGAGGCCACGGTGCCGCTCGGCGCGTCCGAGACCGCTGCGGCCGGGGCCGCCCCCGAGCAGCCCGCGGTGTCCGCGACGGAGCGGCGCGCGGCCCAGAAGGAGCTCCAGCGCGTCGAGCGCCGCATGGACCGCATCACCAGGCGCGAGGCGGAGCTGCACGAGCTGATGGCCGCCGCCGCGAACGACTACGCCCGGCTCGCCGAACTGGACGCCGAGGCCAAGGCCCTGGCGACCGAGCGCGGCGAGCTGGAGGAGGTCTGGCTGGAGCAGGCGGAGATCGTCGGCGACTGACCGCCGGGCGCGCTCCTCCGGCCGGGGCCCCGCGAGGGGGCCCGGCGAGGGGCTCCCCGCCTCCGCCGGGCGGCTCGGGGCGCCGTCGAGTAGCCTCCGGGAACATGGGGCCGCCGCGGCCGACCGTACGCCGGGCGCCACCCCCCAGTGGACAGGAGTGAACCCGCATGACCGCTTTGGACGAGATTCCGGTGACGCTGATCGACGGGCGCGAGACGACCTTCGGCGAGTGGGCCGGAAAGGTCAGGCTGGTGGTGAACGTCGCCTCCCGGTGCGGGCTCACGCCGCAGTACGGGCAGCTGGAGGAGTTGCAGAAACGCTACGCCGACCGGGGGTTCACCGTGCTGGGGTTCCCCAGCAACCAGTTCCTCCAGGAGTTCGGCAGCGACGGCAAGATCGCCGAGTACTGCTCCGCGACGTGGGGGGTGACCTTCCCGATGGCGAGCAAGGTCAAGGTCAACGGGAAGGACCGCCACCCGCTCTACGGCGAGCTCACGGCGACCCCCGACGCGGACGGCCAGGCGGGGAAGGTGAAGTGGAACTTCGAGAAGTTCCTCGTCCTCCCGGACGGCGCCGTGCACCGCTTCCGCCCGGCCACGCTGCCGGACGACCCCGCCATCGTCGCGCTCATCGAGAAGTCGCTCCCCGGGGAGGCGTGAGGGCGCGGTAGCCCGTCCCCTCCGGGGC
>NZ_JBSHDN010000174.1:0-13363 GCF_053616335.1 Nocardiopsis sp. NPDC055824 | reverse complement strand
GGCCAGCGGAGCCGCGGGCCCGCACCGCGAGGGCGCGGGTCGGGCGCCCGGGAGGCGTCAGCAGCCGGTGCTGCTGGTGATGGTGGTGTTGCCGTAGTAGGCGATGCGCACACCGTTGAGCACGGCCCGGACCACGGTGCCGTTGACCCGCTGCTCGTAGTGCAGGTGCGGGCCGGTCGAGCCGCCGGTGCTGCCGACCCGGCCGATCACGGTGCCGGTGCCGACGCTGTCGCCGACCGAGACCGACTGGGAGCTCAGGTGCGCGTAGAGGGTGGTGATGCCGCTGCCGTGGCTGACCACGATGTACTTGCCGTAGCTGGTGCTGCCGCGGTCGGCGACCGTGGTCACGGTGCCCGACGCGCTGGAGCGGACGTTCTGCCCCTGGGCGTTGCCGCGTTGGAAGTCCACGGCCAGCTGGGGGTTGTGGTTGCTGCGGGTGTTGGCGTTCCAGACCTGGCCGCAGTCGAACGGGGTGCGCAGGTTGACGGCGGTGACGGCCAGGTCGTCGGCCGCGGCGCCGACCGGGGCGAGCACGGTCAGGAGCGCTCCGGCGGCCACGGCGGCGCCGAGCCTCTTGAGGGTCGTCAGGAAGCGGGGGGTCTTCACGGGGGGTCCTTTCCTTGCACAGCGGGGGCTGCGAGATGCCAGAGGAACAGATACCCCGTAGGGAAGTTTCGATTCGTGTCCCCGTACGGAAAGAAACCGCTGCGGTCGCTCCCGCCCCCGCCGGGGCGCTCCCCGCCGCCGTGGCCGGGGGCGACCCCCCGCCGGGCGGCGCGGGCCGACGGGCCGGGGGGACGCGGGGCCCCGGCCCCGCGGCGGGGCCGGGGGCGTCAGGCCAGGGCGTCCGAGAGGCGCGGGACCAGGGTCCGGACCGCGTAGGGGATGGACAGGACCGAGTTGTAGGTGACCGCCCCCCTCTGGTCGAGCGACGTCGTGACGACCGCGTCGTCGCGCACCACGTCGAGCGAGTCGAAGGCGGTGGAGCCCTCGGTGATGTCGAAGGACTCGTCGTCGCCGAAGACCAGCAGCAGGTCCCCGTCGAGCATGTCCACCCGTTCCGGGGAGAGCTCGACGAAGAAGCTCTCACCCGTGTCCTGCTCCGTCACGGGCTCCGGGAGGCCGAAGCCGAGGGAGGCGAGGAACTGCCCGCGCGCGTCCCCGGGCAGGTAGGCGCCGTACTTGCCGTCGAAGGGCAGGACCGCGGCGCCGACGCGTCCCTCGAACTCCGGGTGCGCGGCGCGCGTCTCGGCCAGGAGCTCGTCGGTGGCCTCGTTGAGGGCGGCACCCTCCTCGGGCCGGCCGAGCGCGGTGGCGATGAGCTCCGTGGCCTCGTCCCGGGGCACGGTGTAGGCGGCGACGCCGGCCGGGCGGGCGACGACGGGGGCGATCTGCGACAGGTCCTCGTAGACGGCCCGGTCGAACCCCGCGGAGACGCCGACGATGAGGTCGGGGGCGAGGTTCGCGACCTGCTCGATGTTGGGCTCGGAGTCGGACGCGATGTGCGTCAGCTCGGCGTCCCCGACCAGGTCGTCGGTCCAGGGCCCGAGGCCGGTCTCGAAGAAGGAGAAGCCCGTGTTGCCCACCGGGACGGCGCCGAGGGCGAGGACGGCGTCGGCGTCGGTGACCCCGAGGGTGACGATCCGCTCGGGCGCCTCCTCGACGGTCGTGGAGCCGAACTCGTGGTCGACCGTCACGGGGAAGGCCCCCGTGTCGGACGCGGGAGCGGCTTCGGGCTCGGGGGAGCCGTCGCCGGCCCCGCAGGCGGAGAGGAGGACGAGGGAGAGCGAGGCGCACACGAGGGCGCGCGGCGCGGGACCGGGGGACATGGGACTCCGTTCGGTTCGGGTTAGGCGAGCCTATCCTCAAGAGTCCCGGTGTGCGGGGGGCGGTGCGCGGATCCTCCCCGGCCGCCCGGGGGGTCCGCGCACGGCCGCTCATCCCAGGTAGTCCTCCGGGCCCCCCTCGCGCACCGTGTCGAGGGTGACGCAGTGGAACCCGCCGCCCAGGACCCGGGAGTGCCGGAGGCGGAGCGGGACCACCGTGATGCCGCGTCCCTCCAGGAGGCGGACGAGCTCGGTCTGGTCGCCGTCCACGATCGCCGTCCCCTCGTCCACCATCAGGAGGTTCATGCCGACCCAGGGGGTGCTGAGCGTGTGCGGGACCGCGGTCGGGCCGCCCGTCATGGGCGGACACCACAGCACGTCCCACCCCTTCAGGGGCTCGGGCACGGTGTCCGGGCCGATGCGCTCGGGGTTGAGCAGCACCAGGCCGGGACGCAGCAGGCAGACGGTGCTGTCGATGTGGGTGCCCTCGTAGACGCCGCGCAGCGGGTGCACCCGCACGTCGCCGAGCAGCCCCAGGGTCGATTCCAGCCAGCGCAGCCCGAGTTCGTTGCCGCTGCGGGAGACCTGGTAGAAGACGTCGCGGCCGAGCCTGAGGCAGTTCGCCGCCTCGAACGCGGGCTCCGCCTCGCCCAGCACGGGGAAGCCGTCCTCGTCGGTCCCGAACAGGGAGTCGTCGAGCCGGGGCCGCGGGGCGCAGATCCAGTGGGCGCCCCGCAGGAGGTAGTCCTGGAACAGGGGGCGCCAGCCGAAGGCCTCGAAGTAGCGGGCCCGCATGGGGCTGGGGCTCTCGATGAGGGCGGACCCCACGACGAGGGTGAGGTCCCGCGGGCAGTAGGAGCTGCGGCCGGTCGTCCGCCAGCCCGGCCCTCCGTACTCCACGCCGTGGTCGACCGCGGGCGGCTGGTGGACGGTGACACCGAGGCCGCGCAGCGTGTCGGCCAGGACGGCGAGGTCCTCGTTCGACTCCTCGATGACGTGCCGGGGGAAGAGCCCCGCGCCGATGCCGCGCAGCTCGGCGGGGGTCAGCTCCGGGTAGCAGTTGAGCCAGGCCGACGGGTCCGACAGCGGGGGGACCCGGGAATGGGTCGCGTCGCCGACGACCACCTCCCTCAGCCTGGTGAACTCGTCCCACGAGTGGACGGCCGGCAGGGCGGGCCTCGGCCCGCCGGCCGGCGGGGGAGGCGGTGCCGGACGCTCCGTCGGCGCGTCCGCGGTTCCAGTGCTCATGTGTTCCTTCCGGGGGCGGGGCTCTCGTCCGCGGGGCCCGGCCGCCGGGGCCGGTACCGCGAGGGCGTCGGTTCCGCGGTCCTCAGGCCGTCGGGTCGCTCAACAGGTTCGCGACGCGCTCCTCCAGGGCGCGCGCGGCGTCCAGGTTCTCGGCGACGGCGCAGTAGGTCACCCGGCCCGTGACCGGCGTGTAGTCGGCGGTGACGACCACCCCCAGTCCCGAGTGCGGGTCGTAGCCGAGCCCGGACCCGGCGAGCCGGCTGAGCGCCTCCGCGAAGGAGGGGACCGCCCACCGGCCCCCGCGCTCCAGGAACACGCGGTCGTCGCGGCGGTCGCGGCCGACGACCCTGTCGATCAGGTTGACGTGCAGGTGGGAGGAGGCCGTGAGCCTGCCGTTGACCTCGGTGAAGACGAGATCGCCCCCGGGGGTCCGGATGGCGTCGGCGCACAGCGTCCCCCGGTACCCCATCAGCCGGAAGGGCTCGCACGCGCGCCGGCCGGTCTCGACCAGTTCCGCGACCTCCTCGGGTCCGACCGACTGGGGCGGGATCACCTCGCCGGTGGCCACGGGCTCCATCAGGATCTCCCCGGCCCCGCGGAGCACGCAGCCGTCGTCGTCGGCGACGAACTCCGCGTACACCGTCGTGGAGTCGGGGAAGTAGCGCTCGATGATCAGGCTGTGCCCCTTGTGTCCCGTGAGCCACTCCCACCGGTCGCTGACGTAGCGCCGGACGGCGTCCCGGTCCGCCAGGACGACGACGCTGCCCGCGCCCGCCGCACGGACCCCCTCGGCACGGCTGAGGATCTCGTTCCCCAGGCCCCCGCCGGCGAACTGCTGCTTGACCATCACGGCGGCCCCGTCGGCCAGCAGGGACTCGATCGTGCCCTCCGCGTGGTCGGGCCTGTCGGTGATCACGCCGGGAGCGATGGGGATCCCGTTCCCCGCGGCCACGGCGCGGAAGACCGCCTTGCTGTTGACGAGCGCGTCCCCGCCCTGGGCGCTGAAGGCGTGCCCCGGCAGGGCGTCCTCGACGCCGACCGCCGACGCCATGGCCGTCACGGCGAGGTCGCTGTAGGTGCAGGTGATCCGGTCGACCGGCCGGTCCGCCAGGGCCTTGCCCAGGTCCCGGAGGAAGACCGGGTCGACCAGCCGGTCGGCGGTGAGGATGTCGGGCCCGAAGCGGCCGGGAGGGGGGATGACGAACCGCAGGGTCGAGGCGCGGGTGCCGGTCAGCCCGGTCACGTAGTCCATGAAGTCCGTGCTCGGCGGCGAGGGCAGGACCAGGACGTCCCCGTTCTCGGCGTACCACAGCATGCGCTGCGCGCCGAGGCCGAAGGCCCGCCTCTTCTCCACGGGAATCCTGCCGATGTCGCCGACCATTTCCTCGGGGACGTTGACAATGATCATTGCGGTCATGGAATTCTCCTCTTCCGGGGGGCGTTTCCGGGCCGGGAAAGGGCGGGCCCGGCGGAAAGCGCGATCGGACGTCCGGGTCAGGGACGCATATCCTGTCCCGCCTCTTCGGGGGAACGCTTTACGGAACGCCGCGGAACCAACCGGAAAAGCAGGGCGGCCGCGCCGAGGGCGGTCAGGCACACCGCGGAGGCGAGCAGTGTGCCCTGCGCGCCGACCGCGAGGACGATCGGGGCCCCCGCCATGGCTCCGAGGGGGACGGCGACCCCGGTGACCGCGCCGCGCGCAGCCAGGACCTGCGGAAGCGCGGCCGCGGGCGCGGAGTTCTGGAAGAGCGCCGTCGTGGTCGAGGGGAACGGTCCCCAGAAGAGCCCGCACACGCCGAAGGAGATCCAGGAGACGGCCACGGGCAGGCCGAGGCCCAGCGGGACCAGCGCGAGGCCGAAGCCCAGGACGATGCAGATCGTGGTCGGCATCAGCGGCAGGTCGCGCAGGTAGCCGGTGAGCAGCGCTCCCGTGACGGCGCCGATGCCGAAGGCCGTGTAGAAGCCCGCGAGGGTGGCCGCCGAGGCCTGGAGGTCCTCCACCACGTACAGGGGGATCGCCACGCTCGACGGGCCGAAGAAGAGGAAGAAGCCGAACGAGAGCGCCAGCAGGCCGAGGAGGCCGGGGTCGCGGCCGAT
Organism: Nocardiopsis sp. NPDC055824; assembly: GCF_053616335.1. NCBI lineage: Bacteria > Bacillati > Actinomycetota > Actinomycetes > Streptosporangiales > Nocardiopsidaceae > Nocardiopsis > Nocardiopsis sp. NPDC055824. The sequence goes on along the minus strand of NZ_JBSHDN010000174.1, from coordinate 8,192 downwards.
GGCCCTGAAGCCCTCCGAGCGCGACGCGCCCGCCCTGACCCCGTCCTGCCCGGAGCCCCGGGGGATCGCGAACCGGTAGGTCGCGGCGAGGACGGCGAAGGAGAGCGCGACGAGGGCCAGGACGTACTCGGGCCCTCCCCTGTCGATGACGATCGCGGCGAGGAGCGGCCCGACGACCGTGGACAGCTCCAGCATCACGTTGACGACGGAGTTCCCGGCGAGGTGGTCCTTCTTGTCCAGGAGCTCGGAGAGCATCGTGTAGCGGCCGGCCTTGCCCCACGCGCTCAGCACCGAGGACAGGCCGAGCAGGGCGACGTAGAGCAGGATGTCCAGCGAGCCCAGCACGTGGACCAGCGGGATCAGCGCCAGCGCTCCGGCGCGGAGGAGGGCGTCCCAGCCGGCCAGCTGGGCGCCGCTGCGACCGTTCAGCAGACCGCCGAGGAGGAAGGCGCCCACCGCTCCGGGCAGGGTGTACGCCGCGACGGCGGCGGCCACCCAGGCGGCGCGGTGGTCGGCCGGGGCCAGCTCCATGGCGAGCCAGCTCACGGCGAGGGAGCTCATCCCGCCGCCGAGCGCGGACACGCCGATGCCGGGGAGGACGCGCCGCAGGAGCGGATGGGTGAGCACGGGCCAGTAGGGGGAGCCCTTGACCGCGCGCGCCACGAGGGACTTCACGGGTGTCCTCCGATTCCTCTTCGAGCCGCGCGTTCCTCGGGCGCTCCACCGCGCTCTTCGCGCCGAAAGGGGCCGGGCGGCGGAGATGGAATGCCGCCCGGCCCGGGCAGTCGCTCATTCCGCGTATTCGCGGAGGAAGAAGGCGTGTCCTAGTAGGGCATCTTCATGGTGTCGTCCTCCCTGGGATTCCCGGAAGTCGCGCCGGTGGTGCGACGTGAAGAATATAAGTCCCCCCGCACCCCCTGACAAGGGTCCTTTTTTTCCAGGTGGCCCGGTGGGTGGCGAATGATCATTTTTCCTGCCAATTGCGACGCCGAAGGGCCAGGTCGCGGGCCGGTGCGGTGACAAGCGCCGCCGGGCCGTCCCGAAAAGGCGTTGTCGGCCCGTCGGCGGACCGGGCATGGTGAACCGGTCGCGGGGGCGCCGTCCGAGGGCGCCCCACCACCACGGAGGAACAGCATGTCCACCCTGCGGGTCACCGCCGAGCGCCTCACGATCCACCCGCACCCCGACGCCGACGCGCTGGAGCTGGCCCAGGTCGGCCTGTTCCGGGCGGTCGTCGCGAAGGGGGCGTACCGGACCGGGGACTGGGCGGTGTACATCCCCGAGAACGCCCTGCTGCCCGACGACCTCATCGGTGAACTGGGGCTCACGGGCAGGCTCGCGGGTTCCGGGCGCAACAGGGTGAAGGCCGTCCGCCTGCGGGGGGAGCTGTCGCAGGGCATCGTCTGCCGGCCCGGACGGCTGGCCGGCGTGGACCTGGCCTCGGCGCACGGCGAGGGGACGGACTTCGCGGCGGACCTGGGCATCACCAAGTGGGTGCCGGAGGTGCCCCTGCACATGAGCGGGGAGCTCGTGGCCGCGCCCGACCTGATGCGGTGGATCGAGGTGGAGAACGCCAAGCGCTACCCCGACGCCTTCGAGCCGGGGGAGCGGGTCGTGGCGACGGAGAAGATCCACGGCACCGCGTGCCTCTTCACCCTGGTCGCGGGGACGGGGGAGGAGTTCGTCTCCTCCAAGGGCCACGGGTCGCGCAACTTCGCGTTGGCGCCCGCCGACGACAACCTGTACTGGAGGGCGGTGGCCGCCCACGGGGTCCCGGAGGCGGCGCGCGAGGTGGCCGACCGGTTCGGCGCGGCCAGGGTGGGCGTGTTCGGAGAGGTCTTCGGGGCGGGGGTCCAGGACCTCGTCTACGGCGAGTCCGGCCGCGGCGCGCGCCCCGGTTACGCGGTGTTCGACATCGCGCTCGACATCGGCGGCGCCCGCACCTGGATCGACGCGGTCGACCTGCCCGGGGTCCTGGACGCGGTGGGCCTGCCCGCCGTGCCCGTGCTCCACGACGGCCCCTACGACGAGGCCGCGCTCACGGCGGTCGCGCAGGGGGCGGAGACCTGGAGCGGCTCGGGGCTGCACATGCGGGAGGGGGTCGTCGTCCGTCCGGCGCGCGAACGCGCGTCCGGGGTCCTGGGAGGGAGGGCGATCGCGAAGTTCGTGTCCGAGGCCTACCTCACGCGCAAGGGCGGCACGGAGTACGAGTAGCCGGGCGGGGGCTCCCGCGGCCCTGTTCCGTGCGTCCGGGCGCGGTCGCGGAGCCGGAGGACGCGCCGGACCACGCCGCCGCGCGGGGCGCGTGGAGCGCCGTCGGCCCGGGGTGGGCCGTCCTGCCCGGGCGGCCCCCGCGTCCGCCCCCGGGGAGGTCAGGCGGAGGCCGTCGGGGCCGGCGCCTCCTCCGCGCCGGGGGCGGGCTCCGCGTCCCCGACCGCCTCCCCCCGGGGCGTCACGACCTCCAGGTCGACCCCCAGGTCCCGGATCGCGCGCACGGACGCCTCGGAGAGCCGGTCGTCGGTGATCACCGACGCGAAGCTCGTGAGCGCGGCGACCTTGAAGGTGCCGAACGCGCCGTACTTGTCCGCGCCCGCCACGAGCACCGACGACGAGGCCGCGGCCATGGCCGCGCGCTTGACCGCCACCTTCGCCCGCGACGGTGTGGTCGACCCCCTGCCGAGGTCCCAGGAGCTCGTCGATACGAAGGCGACGTCGATGTTGAACTCGGCGATGGTGGCCGCCGCGATGTCACCGACGGAGGAGCGGTTCTCGCGGTCGACCTGCCCTCCGATGAGGAAGAGCGTCACGTCGGGGTGGTCGGTGAGGGAGGCCGCGGTGGTGATGTCGTTCGTGATGACGGTGAGGCCGGTGACGCTCCACAGCGACGGCACGAGGTGCCCCAGGGTCGTGCCCGCGTCCAGGTAGACGGTCTGCCCCTCGCTCACGAGGGAGGCCGCGGCACGGGCCATCGCCCGCTTCTCGTCCACGTCCACGCGCGACTTGTCGCGGTAGGACGGCTCCGAGCGCACCTGGGAGGCCAGCTCGACGCCGCCGGGCACGGAGCGTACCCGCCCCTCCTCCTCCAGCGTCGTGATGTCGCGGCGCACCGTCATGTGCGAGACGTCGAGGATGTCGCACAGCTCCTTCACGCTCAGCACTCCCGTGCCTCGCAGCTCTCGCAGGAGCATGTCACGCCGTTGCGCCGGAATCATCGTCCTCCTTCGGGGGGTCACCCAGAGGAACCATGGTACCGATAGTTACCAGATGATCCCAAGCGTGAAAATTGTTGACTCATATGTTCCGTAAGTGTTAAACATGGCGGGTCGCCGCCGCGGCTTCGTCGTATACGCGCCGCTCAGAGGCGGAAGAAGGAGAAACCATGCAAGGCACCGACGCCACCGCCACACCGCCACCCGTGCGCTACGCCCTCACCGGGGCGCGGGGCGGCTTCGCCCGGACACTGCTCGCCCAGACGCTGCGGATGGACCGCCTGCGCCCCTCGGTCCTGTGCGACCTGGACGCCGAGGGAACGGTCGCGCTGTGCGCCGAGCTCGGTTACGCGCCCGAGGACCTCAAGGTGTGCACCGGCCCCGACGAGGTGTCCGCGCTGACCGGCGGGCAGATCGCCGTCGTCGCCGACGCGGCCCTCCTCGCGGGGGCCGGCTACGACGTGCTCGTCGAGGCCACCGGCAGCCCCGAGGCGGGTGCGGCGGCCGCGCGGACCGCCATCGGGACCGGCCGCCACGTGGTCATGGTCTCCAAGGAGGTCGACTCGGTGGCCGGGGTCGCCCTCGCCGACGAGGCCCGGGCGAAGGGCGTCGTGTACACGCCGGGGATCGGGGACCAGCCCGCGAACCTCATCGAGTGGTACGAGCGCGCACGCGTCCTCGGGCTCGACGTCGTCGCGATCGGCAAGTCCGGCGAGTACGACCTGGTGTTCGACCCCTCGACGGGGCGCGTCCGCCAGCTCGACCAGGAGGTCGACGCCCCGGAGCTGGCCGGCCTGCTGACCCTGGGGGAGGACGTGCCCGCCACGCTCGCCGCCCGCGCCCGGGCCGTCGGGGCGCTCAAGCGCTCGGCCGCCGCCGACTACTGCGAGATGGGCGTCGTCGCCAACCACACCGGCCTCGTCCCGGACGTGGAGGCACTGCACTACCCGGTCGCCCGCGTCGCCGAGCTCGCCGACGTCTACTCCCTCGCCGAGGACGGGGGCATCCTCTCCCGGTCCGGCGCCGTGGACGTCTTCAGCGTGCTCCGCCTCCCGGAGGAGGCCTCCTTCGCCGGAGGGGTGTTCGTGGTCGTCCGCACCGGGGACCCCGTCTCCTGGGACCTGCTCGCCCAGAAGGGGCACGTGGTCTCCCGCTCGGGACGCTACGCCTGCCTCTACCTGCCCTACCACCTCATGGGCGTCGAGACGCCCCTGAGCCTGCTCGACGCGGTCGACCGCCGACGCGCGGTGACCTCGCGCCCTCCCGCCCCGCACGCGGTCCTCGCGGGCCGGGCCGGGGAGGACCTCCCCCGGGGGACCCGCCTCGACATGGGCGGGCACCACCACGACGTCCGGGGCGTGGCCCCCGTCCTGCTGGACGCCGCGAGCGCCCCCGACGACGTGGCCCCGCTGTACCTGGCCGCCCACGCCACTCTGGCCCGGGACGTCGCCGCCGGGGAGCTGGTACGCCTCGGCGACCTGGCCGACCCCGCCGAATCCCTCCTGGACGCCTGGCGTCACACACGCACCCACCTGTGACCGTTAGGACCCAGTGACATGTCGGACATCTATACCCTGCTGGCGTTCCTCGCCGCCATCGTCGTCCTCGTGCTGTTCATCGCGCGGTTCAAGGTCCACCCCGTGGCCACGCTGTTCATCGTGGTCGTGGCGCTGGGGCTCGTCCTGGGCATGGGCGGCACCGGGACCGTCGAGCTCATCACGACCGGCTTCGGGAACACCCTCGCCAGCGTCGGCCTGCTGATCATCTTCGGCTGCGTCCTCGGCAAGATGCTCGAACTGAGCGGCGCCGCCCTGAAGATCACCGAATCCGCGCTCAGCCTGTTCTCCAGGAACAAGGTGCCCTGGGCGATCGCGCTCGCCTCGACCGTCCTCGGCATCCCCCTCATCGCCGACACCGCCGTCGTCATGCTCATCCCCATCGTCTCCGCCCTCGCCTACCGCACGGGCATCTCGATGATGAAGCTCGGCCCGATCCTGTACATCGGCGCCTACGTCATGACCTCGGTGGTCCCTCCGGGCCCCGGACCGCTCGCCTCCGCGGCCCTGCTCGAGGTCGGCATGGGCGACGCCATCCTCTACGGACTGATGGTGGGCGTCCCCGGCGTGGTCGCCGCGACGATCTACCTGTCGCGGATCAAGACGCACGTGCCGCCGAAGCCGGAGTTCGTCGAGCACCTGGTCGGCGGCCCCGACGCGCCCGCGTCCGCCGGCGCCGGCTCCGGGAACGCGGACGGGGCCGCCGAGGAGGCCGCGCCGCACACGGTCGGCCTGTTCGGCTCCCTGGTGCCCATCCTGGCGCCCATCGTCCTCATCGTCTTCGCCTCCCTGGCCGGCCCCGCGCTCCCCGAGGGGGCGTGGTTCACCGACACCGTGCTCTTCGCCGGCGAGCCGACGATGGCGCTGTTCCTCGCCTGCCTGCTGGCCCTGCCGCTGTTCCGCGGGCGCTGGCGCGACAAGTCCACCCTGAACGACCTGTTCGAGGCCGGGCTGAGGATCGCCGCCATGCCCCTGGCACTGACCGGCGTCGGCGGCGCCCTCGCCACCATCATCCGGGAGACGGGCGTCGCGGAGAACATCGCGACGAGCATCGAGAGCACCGGGATGTCCCCGGTCATCATCCCGTTCCTCATCGCCGCCGCGGTGTGCACCATCACCGGTTCCAACATCCTCGGCGTCATGACCTCGGCGGCCATCATGCAGCCCCTGCTGCCCGCGCTCGGACTCGAACCGATCGTGGTGTACCTGGCCTGCGCGACCGGGGCCCAGCTCATGAAGCACGCGAACTCCTCGGGCTTCTGGGTGACCACGACGCTGTCCAACATGACGGTGGGCCAGGGGATCCGCTCGATCGGGGTGGCCTCGGTCATCTCCGGCCTCACCGGGTTCGCCGTCCTCAACATCATGATCGCGACCGGCGTCGTCTAGACCGCTCGCACCCCACGCGCGGCCGGTCCCCGCGCCCACGGCCCGCGGGCCGCGGGCCCGGGACCGGCCCCGCCCATCCGACCCGACCACAGGAGAACCCATGGCGACCCTCGGCGCGATCGCCGACGACCTCACCGGAGCGACCGACGTCGCTATCGCCCTCACGTCCGCCGGATACCGGACCGCCGTCGTGCTGGGCTCCGACGCCCCCGACGGCGACGGGGCCGCGGACGGGGCCGACGCCGTCGTCGTCGCCCTGAAGTCGCGCACCATGCCCGCCGGCGAGGCGGTCGCCGCCTCGCTGGACGCCCTCGCGAGGCTGCGGCGGGCGGGCTGCGAGCGCTTCTACCTCAAGTACTGCTCGACCTTCGACTCCACGCCGGCGGGCAACATCGGCCCGGTGGCCGAGGCCGTCCTCGAAGCCCTCGGCGAGACCGTCACCGTGGTCGCGCCGGCCTTCCCCGCCAACGGGCGCACCGTCTACCGCGGCCACCTGTTCGTGGGGGACGAGCCCCTCGACGAGTCCCCGATGCGCCACCACCCCCTCACGCCCATGACCGACTCGAACCTCCTGCGCCTGCTCGCACCCCAGGTCAGCGGTGGCGAGGACGACGTCGCCCTGGTGCCGTGGCCGACCGTCGCCCGGGGCGACGAGGCGGTGCGCGAGGCCATCGCGCGCGCGGGCCGCGCCGGGGCCCGGTTCGTGGTCGTCGACGCGCTCACCGACGCGGACCTCGCCACCCTCGCCCGGGCGACGGAGGACCTGCGCCTGCTGACCGGCGGCAGCGCCCTCGCCCAGGGGCTCAGGGGTCCCCGGACGCTCGCGCGCACGCCGGTCGCCCTGCCCGGGGGGCCGCGCGTCGTGCTCTCCGGCAGCGCCTCGCGGGCCACCCAGGGCCAGGTCCGCCACGCGCTCGCGGTCGGCGGGGGGCGGCAGCTGCGCCCCGCCGACCTGCGGGAGGACTTCGAGGCGGCCGTGTCCGCCGCGGTGTCCGCCGCGCTGGAGGCCGCGGACGCCCCCTTCGTCGTGTACGCGACCGCCTCCCCCGAGGACGTCGTGGACACCGCGGACGCCCCGCTCATCGAGGAGGCGCTGGCCGAGACCGCCGAGCGCCTGGTGGCCGCGGGGACGCGGGCGCTCCTCGTGGCGGGCGGCGAGACCAGCGGAGCCGTCGTGCAGCGCCTCGGCGTGGGCGCGCTCGCGCTCGGCCCCGAGATCGACCCCGGCGTCGCGTGGATGCGCGGGCGCCGGGACGGCGAGGACATCCACCTCATGCTCAAGTCCGGGAACTTCGGCCGCGAGGACCTCTTCGTCCGCGCCTGGGAGGGGGGCCTGTGAACCGCACACCACGCGAGGCCGCGCGGGAGCTGTGCCGGGCGGGACGCCGCGCCGTCGACCTCGGGCTGAGCCCCGGCGCGTCGGGCAACGTGTCCGTGCGCGCCGGGGACCACACCCTGATGAGCCCCACCGGGGTGTCCCTCCGGGACCTGGACCCCGACGGCCTGTCCGTCCTGGGCCCGGAGGGGGAGCACGTCTCCGGCCCGCCGCCCTCCAAGGAGTACCCGCTCCACCTGGCGATGTACCGGCGGGTCGAGGGCGCCGGGTCCGTCGTCCACCTGCACTCGCCCCACGCGACCGCGGCCTCGTGCCTGCCCGCCTGGTCGGCCTCGTCGGCGCTGCCGCCCGTCACGCCCTACCTGGTGATGCGTGTCGGCCAGGCGCCCCTGGTGCCGTACGCGGCTCCGGGCAGCGAGCGGCTCGCCCGCAACCTCGCCGACCTGCCCGGGTCCTTCCGCGCCGCCCTCCTCGCCAACCACGGTTCGCTCATGGCGGCGGCCGACCCGGCGGCCGCCCTGGACGGGGCCGTGGAACTGGAGGAGGCCTCGCGCATCGTCGTCTCGCTGCGGGGAGGCGGGTTCTCCGTGCTCTCGGCGGAGGACGTGCGCGAGCTGACGGAGCGCTACGGGACCGCGTGGGACCTGTGACCCGTCCTCCGCGGGGGTGAGGGCACGGCCCGGGCCGGGGCCGACCGCACGG
>NZ_JBSHDN010000173.1:0-13377 GCF_053616335.1 Nocardiopsis sp. NPDC055824 | reverse complement strand
GCCCTTCGGCGTGTCCGCGCCGGGACGCTCCCGGCGCGCGGGACGCGGGCGCGCCGCCGGTCGCCGTTGACCGCGGCGGCCCGCCCGCCCCTCGGACGCGCCGACACGGGGTCCGCGCGCCCTGTCCCGCGCCTCGGCGGTCGGGGCGGCTCCCGGACCCGCGCCGGTGGCGACAACGCCGTCGCCGACGGGTCCGAAGCCTCCCCGCGTGCCCGGCGCGGAGGTTCGTGCGGGGACGGCCGGGGAGGGCGGCCCCGGCCGTGCCGCTCAGGGCATCCGGGCTCCGTCGGCCGGCTCCCTGCGCCGTCCCGGCAGGGACGGGACCGCGGGGCGGACGCCCCCGGACGGCGGACGCGGGTCGCGGCCGCCCGACGGCGCCATGCGCTCGCGCACCGAGGCGGCGAACTCCTCCGCCTCGGAGCCGAGGGCGGCCAGGGCCCGTTCGGTCTCCCCGGGGTCCCCCAGCAGGCCTTCCGCCCGCAGAAGGGCCTCCACGCGGGTGACCGGGTCGCCCTCGCACCGGTGCCCTGACTCCGGCCCCTCCCGGCGGGGCGGCGCGCAGCAGGACCGCGGGTCCTCCCGGTACGCGACCGCCTCGACGACGGCCGGGCCGCCGCCGTCCCGGGCCTCGGCCAGCGCCCGGGAGACGACCGCGTACACGGCGGCGGCGTCGGCGCCGTCGACGCGGTAGCCCTTCCTGTCGTGCCCGGGGGCTCCGTGCACGGGTGCGGGGCCCCGCGGGTAGGGGGGCGCACCGGCGGCCCGGTGGCCGCCGCGCACGAGGAAGACGACGGGCGTGTTCCACACGGCGGCGAAGTCGTAGGCCTCGTCGGTGTCGCCCCCGTCACCCGTCAGGGCCAGGGCCGCCACGTCCCGACCCTCGCGCCGGGCCGCGTAGGTGAGGCCGACCGCGTGTGAGGCGTTCGTGGCCACGGGGGTGCACTGCGGAGCGCACCGGTAGCGGCGGGGGTCGTATCCCGGACGCCAGTCGCCGCGGAAGAGCGTGAGGGCCTCCACCGGGTCCACCCCGTGGGCGACCAGGGCGACGCTGTCGCGGTACCCGGGGAAGAGCCAGTCCCGGTCCGACAGGGCGAGCACGCCTCCGACCTGGGACGCCTCCTGCCCCGCCGAGGACGGGTACACGGCGAGGAGGCCCTGGCCGGCGAGCGCGCGGGCCTGCCGGTCGAAGCGGCGCCCGATGACCATGGCGCGGTGGAGCCCGGCCAGCCGGGCGCCGTCGGGAGCGGTGAACCCCGGGTGCTCCACACGCAGCCCGTGCCGGTCGACGAGCCGCACGGGCTCCACCGGCGGGGGCGGAGGAGCCGGGCGAGGTCGCTCATCGGTGTGCTTCATGTCTTGAATATGCGGTGAATCACCCCATATTGTCGATGTCCCCAGGCTGATGCTGGACAAAATGGCCGGTCGTTCGCCAGAGCGCCACGGATGGTCTCACGCGGGTATCGTGTGAGCGGTATGAGGTGAGACACATGGCCGTGCGGCTGGACGACACCGACCGTCGCATCATCGCCCTCCTGCGGGAGGACGGGCGCATGTCCATCCGCGCGGTCGCGGAGCAGGCCCACATCTCCAGGGCCAACGCCTACTCCCGGCTCGAACGGCTGCGGGACGAGGGCGTCATCCGCGGGTTCACCGCCGTCATCGACCCCGAGAAGTACGGCACCGCCCTCTCCGCGTACGTTTCCGTGCGCATCGAGCAGCACTCCTGGGAGAGGTTCCGGGGCTACCTGCGCGACATCCCCGAGGTGGACCACGCGGCGCTGGTGTCCGGCGACGTCGACCTGCTCCTCCTCGTCCGCGTCACCGACGCGGCCGCGCTGCGCACCTTCGTCCTCGAACGGCTCCAGCGCATCCCCGAGGTCAAGAGCACCCAGACCATGTTCATCCTCGACGAGCCGCCCCTGTGACAGCGCCGGCCGGCGGGGGGCCGTCCGCTCCGCGACCGGACCCCGGCACGACCCCGCCCGGCCCCGGGGCGTGGTCCGTCGGTGCTTTCGGCGGGCTCGGCGCTCGCGCCGATCGCCGCGAGCCCGGAACGACCCGCGGAACACGGCCTAGCCTGGGCCCATGCCCGAGTACCGCGTCGTCGACGCCTTCACCGACCGGCCCCTGGCCGGAAACCCCGCCGCCGTCCTGGTCCTGGACGACGCCTACCCCGACGCCTGGGCGCAGGGGGTCGCGGCCGAGTTCAACCTGTCCGAGACGGCGTTCGCGCGTCCCGTGGACGACCCCGGCGCCGACTACGAACTGCGGTGGTTCACGCCCACGGTCGAGATCGACCTCTGTGGACACGCCACCCTGGCCACGGCGCACGCGCTCACCGAGCGCGGCGAGCCCGGACCGTTCCGCTTCACCACCCGCAGCGGCGTCCTCACCGTCACGAGGGAGGACGGGCTGCTGTGGATGGACTTCCCGGCCAGGCCGCCGAAGCCGGTCGAGGCCCCGGAGGGGCTGGCCGAGGCCCTGGGGGCGCGGCCCCGGTGGGTGGGTCTGGGTGGCGCGGAGGACCTCCTCGTCGAACTCGCCGACGAGGACGCCGTCCGGGGCCTGGCCCCCGACACGGCGGCGGTCGCGGCCCTGCCCTTCCAGCTGGTCATCGTCACCGCCCGGGCCCGGCAGGGGCCCGACTTCGTCTCCCGGGTCTTCGCCCCCGCGGTGGGGGTGCCCGAGGACCCGGTGACCGGCAGGGCGCACACGGTCCTCACACCCTTCTGGGCCGACAGGCTGGGACGGGCGGAGCTGACCGCCCACCAGGCCTCCGCGCGCGGCGGCGACCTCCTGCTGAAGGACCGGGGCGGCCGGGTGCTGATCGACGGCCGGGCGGTGACGGTCGCCACCGGGACCCTGCACCTCTGAGCGTGTCCGGGGGCGGCTCCGGCCCACGTCGTCCGGTGCGGGCGCCGGGCCCGCCGGGGTGTCGGCGAAACACGCCCGGGCCCCGTCCCCCTAGGGTTCGACGGGGGCCGGTCCGGCCCCGGGAACAGACAGCCGAGAGGAGCACCCCGTGGAGAAGTGGGCCACCAGGGAAGAGATCATCGCGGTCCGGGAGCGGTTGGAGGCCGCCGACCCGCGCTGGCGGCGTCCGGCCGCCCACGCCGTCGGCGTCATCCGCGACGGCCGGACCTCGTTCACCCTGACCAACCGGGACGGCAACCACCTTCCGGCGGTGATCCTGGCCAGGGCGGTCGGCCACTCCTCCGGCAGCGGCTCCTACCCCCTGTCGGTCGAGCAGCTGGAGACGGCGGAGGCCGAGCTGGCCCCGGCCGAGGCGTGCCCGGACTTCGAGCACCCGAACCTCCACCACTGGCGGGACCTCATCGCCGAGGTCACAGGGGAGGGCGGCCAGCTGGTCGCCGTGTTCGTGGGGGACCTGGCCGACGAGCCCGTCGACGAGCACGACCGGGCCCTGCGCGCCGCCTTGGAGGGGTAGGCCCGCCCCGGGGGCGCGGAGCGGCCGGACCGGATCCGGAACAACGAGCGCCCTCCGGGGCCGGGCGGCCGTCGATGGGGAACTGGGGGCCGACGGAATCACGGTTTCCCCCTCGCGGCACCCGGACTTCCGGTAGAACTGAACGCGAGGCACCTCCCCACCCCTCCCGGGGAGGTGCCCGCCACACTCCGGCCCGGGACACCCCCTTGGTACCGGGAGGACGTGTGGCCCCCCGAGAGATCGGCCCCGGCGCCCCCCGGGGCCGATCTCCACCTCCGGGCGGAGCGGCCGGGCCCTGCGCTCGCCGACGCCGAGGAGGCCCGCCGCACCCGTCACCCCCTCCCCGGGTCCTCCCGTCTCCCGGCGAGGCTCACCAGACCGCAGCCGTACCCGCGCCCACGGCCGATTCCGCGGGTGAGCGCCTGCCGGAAAGGATCCGCGTCGGTGACCCGCGCCCCAGCCCCGTGGGGCCGGCGCCCCCGGGCCCGATGCGCGAGGTCCGGCCGGAGGGGTCGCTGCCGGACGGGGCGCAGGTCGCTCACCCGGCCCCACGGACGAGGGCGTCCACGTGGTCGGCGGCGGCCCTGGCGCCGTCCGTGCCGGCCAGGCGGTCCCGCAGCTCCTCGGCGCGCGCCCGGAGCCCGGGGTCGTGCAGCACGGCCTCGAAGGCGCGGCGCAGGCGCTCTCCCCGGGCCCGGGCCGGAGTCAGCCCGACCGCGCTGCCGAACCGCACGCAGTCGTCGATGTTCGAGCGCTGCTCCATCTGGAGGCCGATCCCCACGAACGGCCTGCCCGAGGCCACAGCGGTCTGCACGGTCCCTTCCCCGCCGTGGATCACGGAGGCGTCGATGAGGCCGCCCAGTTCGTGTGCGGGGAGCAGGTCGAACACGTGCACATGGCGGCCGAGCCCTTCGAGGTCGCCCGGTTCCAGGTAGTGGGCGACCGGGGCCAGGACGGTCACCGGCATCCGCGAGAGCTCGCCGAGGACCCGGAGCACGATGTCGCGGCGGCCGGAGCTGCCCATGGCGAAGTACACGACGGGACGGCCGGCCTCGCGGGCCCGCCCGGCCGCCAGGGTCACCTGCGGGGGTACCTCCCGGTCCAGGCGGGCGTAGATCGGCCCGACCCAGCGATAGTGCGGCGGGAGCCTGTACGGGTGCAGAAAGCCGGAGATCGAGGCGATCAGGTTGAGGTCGCCGTCCAGCGCCTCGACGGTCCGTCGGGGCAGTGCCACGCCGTACTCGCGGGCGACCCGCGCGAAGCCGCGGGGTTTGTACGAGGTGTACCGGGCAGCCTCGCGCAGCAGCACGGCCGCACCGGCGTTGACCGCCCCCGCCAGGCGGCCGCGACCGTCGAGCAGGGGCAGGGAACGCGCCTGGCGCAGGTGGGGCCACGAGTAGGCGAACGGTCTGACGTGGACCAGCGGGATCCCGTCGGCCCGCGCGGACACCAGCTGGCTGAGCGTGGAGCCGATGACGGTGGCGGCCGGGCGCACCAGGGCGTTCAGTTCGCGTTCGCTCCCGACCCTGGCCCGGACCACGTCCTCCGTGAACGGGTGGTTCGGGCTCCGCCCCTGGTCGAAGCGGATCAGCTGGTCGGCCTGGGCGTCGGTGAGCTGGGGGGAGAGCCGGTGGTACTCGAAACCGGCGTCCTCGACCACACCCGCATACCGCTCGGAGTACCCCGCGAACACGCACCGGTGCCGGTCCCGCAGGTGCCGGGCGACCTCGACCGCCCGGGTCGTCTCGGCGAGGTTGAAGGTTTCGGGGGCGAACAGGACCGTGCTCATGCGGGAACTCCTCGGCGGAAGGGGTTCCCCGCAACGTAGTCCCCGGGGAGGGGCCCGGGCAAAGGCACTCTCCGCCGGGCGGGCGAATGACGTGTGTCACGTTCGCCGTCGGAGGGGGGCTTCCCGTGCAAGAATCTGGGACAAGTGTCCCATTTGTTTGCGTGCCGGGACACGCCGCCCCTCTCACGCCCTCGGAGGCCCCGCCATGCCCCACCCCTACGCCCGCCTCTTCGCGCCCCCCGGGGCCAGGGGCTTCGCCGTCGCGGGGATCATCGGCCGCATGCCCGTGGCCATGGCCAACGTCGGCATCATCACGATGCTGGCCGCCACCCACGGCAGCTACGCCCTCGCGGGCGCGGTCGCCGCGACCTTCACCCTGTCCATGGCGTTGATCGCGCCTCAGGTCTCGCGCCTCGCCGACCGCCACGGCCAGCGCCGCGTGCTCCCGCCGGCCGCCGCGATCAGCGTGGTCTCGCTCTTGGCGATGCTCGCGTGCGTGACCTTCGGCGCCCCGTCCTGGGCGCTCTTCGCGTCCGCCGTCCCGGCCGGGACGATGCCGAGCATGTCCGCGATGTCGCGGGCGCGCTGGACCGAGCTGCACCGGGGCTCGCCCGAGCTGCGCACCGCCTACGCCTTCGAGTCGGTGGCCGACGAGCTCACCTTCATCACCGGACCCGCCCTGTCCGTCGTGCTGAGCACGCCGCCTTCGCCCAGGCCGGGCCCCTCGCCGCGGCGGCCTTCCTCGCGGTGGGGGTGGGCCTCTTCACGGCCCAGCGCGGTACCGAGCCCCCGGTGCGGGTCCCCGCCGACCGGGACGGACGGCGGACGCGCTTCCTCGGCCTGCCGCTCGCGGTCCTGATCCTCGTCCTGGGCGCCGGGGGAGTGATCGTCGGGGCGGTGGACGTCGTGGCGGTCGCCTTCGCCGAGGAGCTGGGCGCGCCCGGCGCCACCGGTCTCGTCCTGTCCGCCTACGCCCTCGGCTCCGCCGTGTCCGGTCTGGGCTTCGGCGCGCTGAACCCGAGGGGACGCCCGCACGTCCTGCTCGTCGCGGCCGTCGCCGGAACGGCGGCGACCACGGTCCCCTTCCTGGCGGTCGGCGGGATCGCCGCGCTGGCGGCCGCGGTGTTCGTCTCCGGCCTGTTCTTCGCGCCGACGATGATCCTGGTCATGACCCTGGTCGAGCGGATCGTCCCCGCCGAGCGGCTGACGGAGGGCATGACCTGGGCGCTGACCGGCCTCACCGTCGGCACGGCGGGGGGCACCTTCGCCGCCGGGACGGCGGTGGAGGGCTCGGGCACCACCGGGGGGTTCCTCGTGGCGGTGGCCGCCGGCGGCGCGGCCCTCGTCGCGGTGGCGGTCGCCGCCCCGCTGCTGGGCCGCGCGGCCGCCCTCCCGGAGGAGGGCGGGGAAACCGGCGGGGAACCGCGGACGGAGGAGCCCCGGGCCTGCGGGGCTCCCGGCTGAGGCGTCGCGCGCCCCCGGGCCACGGTGCCGCTACCCTCGCCGTAGACCGGAGGAGGGGCCCTGAAACAGACCGACGGACGCCGAGCCAAGGGGGAACTGCGCCGGAACGCGCTGATCGAGGCCACCCTGCGCATCATCGAGCGCGACGGGGTGGCCGGCGTCAGCCACCGCACCGTCTCCCGGGAGGCGGGGCTGCCCACCTCCGCCACCACCTACTACTTCAGCGGGCTGGGCGACCTGTTGACGGCCGCCCTGACCAGTGTGATGAACGAGGACTCCGAGCGGATGCGCCGCCTCTCCGGCGGCGGCGACCGGCGGCGCGAGCTCGCGGAGCTCCTGGCCGTGGTCGCCGCCGACCCCGGACGCCTGCTCGCCGAGTACGAGCTCTTCCTGCTGGCCGCCAGACGCCCTCACCTGCGTGAGGCCACCGACGGGTGGCTCGCCGCCGTCTCGGCGTTCGCCCGGCGGTACACGGACGACCCGGTCCGGGTCCGCGTGGTCGCCGCGGTCATCGACGGGGTCCTGCTGCACAGCCTGCTCGGGGACACCGCGCCCACGGCGGACGAGTTCGCCGCCCTCCTCGCCGACGTCCTCCCGGACCCGCCGGGGGCGGATCCGGCACCGGATCCGCGAGACCTCCCCTGAGCAGCGCGGACACGGTCGTCCACAGGCCCTCTGCGACGCTGTCCCGAAACCCCTAACCTGGCCCGGAGGATCATCCGAACCCAGGGAGGACACCGATGGCGGGACGGTACGGGGGCGGCGGCCAGGGGCGCCGGTACGGCGGCGGGGGAGGCGGCCGGGGCGGCGGGCGCCGACCCGAGCCCGAGCCCCTCCGGGGGGTGCGGGACGACGCACGCCTCTCGGCGGAGCTGCTCCGCATGGACGGCGACTCCTACGGCCGCTACAAGTCCCTGCGGGGCGACTGGGACTTCGGCGACTTCACCCTGACGGTGCAGCGCGTGCAGGCCGACCCGTTCGCCCCGCCCTCGCGCGTGCGCGTGCTCGTGCCGGACGCCGGCATCCCCAGAAGCGCGTGGGGCGATCCGGTGCGCCGCCGCGCCACCGCCGACTACCTGGGCCGTCGTGCCCGCGGACTGCTCCGGGGCTCCCTGCTCAAGATCGACGCCGGGGGGCAGGAGGTCATCGAGCGCTCCTCCTGCCGCCTCACCGACGGCGGCCTCGAACTGCGCATCGGCATCGACCTCCCCGGCCACGGGCGCCGCATCGACGGCCGCACCGCCGAGCGCGAGCTGTGCACGACCCTGCCCGCGCTGGTCGACGACCTCGACTGGGAGGCGGCCGACGCGGCCGCGGCCGAGGCCTTCGCCGACAGCGTCGCCGACACGGTCGCGCTGCGCGCCGGCCTGGAGGGCCGGGGGCTGGTCGCCTTCGTCGCCGACGGCGCGGTCCTCCCGCGCCTGAGCGGTGTCAGCGACGAGCCCATGGCCGACGGGGCGGTGCCCTTCGAGGCGCCGGAGAGCCTGCGGGTGGGCGTGGACCTGCCGCACCGGGGCGCCGTGACCGGGATGGGCGTGCCGGAGGGCATCACGCTCATCGTCGGCGGCGGCTTCCACGGCAAGTCCACCCTGCTGCACGCGCTGGAGCGGGGGGTCTACGACCACGTCCCCGGGGACGGCCGGGAGCTGGTGGTGACCAGGGACGACGCCGTCAAGATCCGGGCGGAGGAGGGGCGGCGGGTCGAGCGCGTGGACGTGAGCCCGTTCGTCCGCAACCTCCCCACCGGCGCGGACACGAGCGACTTCCGCACGGAGAACGCCTCCGGGTCCACCTCCCAGGCCGCCAACATCTGCGAGGCCGTCGAGGCCGGTTCGCGCACCCTGCTGGTGGACGAGGACTCGACCGCCACCAACCTGATGATCCGCGACGAGCGGATGCAGGCGCTCGTCCACGGCGACCGCGAGCCCCTCGTGCCCTTCGTCGACCTGGTCCGGCCCCTGCGCCGCGACCACGGAGTGTCCACGGTCCTGGTCATGGGCGGCAGCGGTGACTACTTCGACGTCGCGGACCAGGTGGTCATGCTGGACGCCTACCACCCCCACGACGTCACCGAACGGGCGGCGGAGCTGGCCCGCGAGCGCACCGACGCCGACTTCGGCGCGCCGCGGGCCCGGGTGGTCGCCCCCGACTCGGTGGACGACACCGCGCGGGGCCGGGGGAGGATCAAGCGCCGCGACATGGACGTCCTCGTGTTCGGGGAGAGCGACGTCGACGTGCGGTCCGTGGAGCAGTTCGTGGACCCGGGGCAGCTCATCGGAGCCGGGCTGGCCCTGCGCGAGCTCGTCGCGGGCCGCCACCTGGACGGGGCGCGTACCCTGGCCGAGGCGCTCGACTCCCTGGAGGAGGCGCTGGAGGCCGAGGGCGTCACCCTGCTCGGCGACGACTTCGGGGGCGACTACGTCCTGCCGCGCCGGTTCGAGGTCGCCGCGGTCCTCAACAGGCTGCGCACGCTCCGCGTCGCCGCCCAGCGTCCGGGCGGGTGAACGCGCGGCCGTTCCGGCCCCGGTCGGGGCCCCGAACGCCGACCGGGGGCGGGAGCCGCGAGGGGCGCGCTCACGTCGCGTCCCCCGCCTGGAGGAGGGGCGCGTGCGCGCACCCGCGGGGACGCTCCGGCGGCCGGGGTGTGACAGGCGTCCCATCGCAGGCCTGAGGGGGATCCGGTCGGTATTGTGGGAAAGCAGGGCACAGCCTCCCAGGAGGTGCGATGCCGGGCCCTCCCCGGTCGCGCCCCGGCGGTCGGACCGCCGTGAGGACGCCGCCCTGCGAATCCGACCAGTCGTGGAGAAGAGAACCCGGTGCGTGACCCCGCAGATCTGTACGAACTCCATCCCGGCTTCGACGACATCGCCGGGCTGGCGATGCTGGTCTGTCTGGACGGCTTCGTGGACGCCGGACACACCGGACGCCAGGTCGCCGAGGCCCTTTTCGAGCGCTTCGAGGCCGAGGAGGTCGCGACGTTCGACGCCGACCGGCTCGTGGACTACCGGTCCCGCCGCCCGTCGATGACCTTCGTGGAGAACACCTGGACGGACTACGAGCCGCCCAAGCTCGCCCTGTACCGGATGCACGACGAGGAGAACGCCCCGTTCCTGGTCCTGTACGGCCCGGAGCCGGACCGGGAGTGGGAGGCCTTCGCCGCCGCCGTCGTCCAGCTGGTCGAGCGGTTCTCGGTGTCGCTGTCCATCAGCACGCACGGCGTGCCGATGGCGGTGCCGCACACCCGTCCGGTCACGGTCACGCCGCACTCCACCCGCCCCGAGCTGGTGGAGGGCCACACCCCGTGGATCGGCCGGATCGAGGTGCCCGCCAGCGCCGCGGCGATGCTGGAGTTCCGCCTGGGGGAGCGCGGCCACGACTTCGTCGGCTATGCCGTCCACGTGCCCAGCTACCTGGCCCAGTCCCAGTACCCGCGGGCGGCCATCGCCGCCGCCGGTTACGTGGCCGGGGCGACCGGGCTCGCGCTGCCCACCGGCGGGCTGGAGGAGGTGGCGGGGGCGACCGACGTCGACATCGCCGAGCAGGTGGCGGCCTCCGCGGAGGTCCAGCGTGTCGTGGCCAACCTGGAGCGGCAGTACGACGACATCATGTCCTCGCGGACCGATCCCGAGGAACGCCCCACACTCCCGCTGGCCGACGACGAGGCCGGCCTGCCCACCGCCGACGAACTCGGCGCGGAACTCGAACGCTACCTCGCCGAGCGCGAGGGCGACGGAAACGGATGACCGTGTTCTACCAGATTGTCTTCCGCTCGGTCCTGCGCCACATGGACGCCGAGAAGGTCCACAGGATGAGCTTCGCCGCACTGCGCGGCGTGACCGCGATCCCCGGTGTGGCCTCGGCCATGGGGAGGGTCCTCGGCCCGCGTGAGCCCGAGCTCGCCGTGCGAGCCCTGGGGCAGGAGTTCCCGGGGCCGCTGGGCATGGCGGCGGGTTTCGACAAGAACGCGGAGAGCCCGTCCGGCCTGGCCGCGCTCGGCTTCGGTTTCGTCGAGATCGGCACGGTCACCGCCCAGCCGCAGCCGGGCAACCCCGCCCCGCGCCTGTTCCGGCTGGTCGAGGACCGCGCGATCGTCAACAGGATGGGCTTCAACAACGAGGGCTCCGCCCTGGTCGCCGAGCGCCTGCACCACCAGCGGGGCGGACGCCGCCCCGTGCTGGGGGTGAACATCGGCAAGACCAAGGTGACGCCCGAGGCGGACGCGCCCGCGGACTACGCCCTCAGCGCCCGGCGCCTGGCCCGCTACGCCGACTACCTCGTGGTGAACGTCAGCTCGCCCAACACCCCCGGACTGCGCAACCTCCAGGGCGTGGAGCAGCTGCGGCCCCTGCTCGCCGCCGTTCGCGAGGCGCTCTCCGAGGCCGGGCACCCGACCCTGCCGCTCCTGGTCAAGATCGCCCCCGACCTGGCCGACGAGGACGTCGACGCGGTCGCGGACCTGGCCCTGGCCGAGGGGCTGGACGGCATCATCGCCACCAACACCACCATCTCCCGCGAGGGGCTGGCCGCCTCCGCCGAGGAGGTGGAGGCCGCCGGGGCGGGAGGGCTGTCCGGCGCCCCGCTCAGGGAGCGGTCGCTGGAGGTTCTCCGCCGCCTCCGCGCCCGCGTCGGCGACCGCGTCACCCTGGTCGCCGTGGGCGGCATCGAGACCCCCGAGGACGCGTGGGCCCGCATCCGCGCCGGGGCGACCCTCGTGCAGGGCTACACGGGTCTGATCTACGGCGGCCCCCTCTGGCCGCGCCGCATCCACCGCGGCCTGGCCAGGCTGGTCCGCGAGGCCGGATACCGCTCGATCGGCGAGGCGGTCGGCGCCGACGTCCACGGGGCCGGCCGCCCCCAGGAGTCCACCGCCGTCTGACGGCCGCCGCGTCCCGCGGGGCGGGGAACCCCTCCCGGGGGTCCCCGGCCCCGCGGTGCTTCCGGGCGGCCCCCGGCCCCGGTGCGCCCCGACCCGCGCGCTACCAGTACTCGGGGACGGTGACGCCCGCCGCCGGGTAGGACTCGCCGGGCTCGGGGTCGCCGACGACCTGGCTGACGGTCGCGAACTCGTAGCCCTCCTCCCGCAGCCGCTCGATGAGCCGCGGTGCGGCGGCCAGGGTCGGCGCGAGCGTGTCGTGCATGAGCACCACCGAGCCCGGCTCGACGTCGTCCATGACGCCGTCCACGATCTCCTCCGGGGACAGGCCGGTCCAGTCCTCGCTGTCCAGGTTCCAGAGGACCTGGGCCATCCCCTGCCTGCCGATCTCCTCGATCACCGGTCCGGAGGTGTCGCCGAACGGCGGCCGGAACAGTTCCACGTCCTGCCCCGTCTGCCGCCGGACCATCGCGCTGACCGCCGCGACCTGCGCGGGGAGCTCCCGGTCGTCGAAGTACTCCGTCATGTGCTCGTGCAGGTCGTTGTGGCTGGCGATCTCGTGCCCCTCCGCGTAGGCGCGCCGGAGCACGCCGGGGCGGGTCAGCGCGGGGTCGCCGTTGAGGAAGAACGTCGCCGACACCTCCTCCTCGGCCAGCAGGTCCAGGAGGGCCGCGGTCCCCTCCGCGGGCCCGTCGTCGTAGGTGAGCGCGACGCACTCGGTCCCCGGGGCCTCGCAGTCCAGGTCCGGGTCGCCGGCGGCGACCACCCCCGGTGCGGTCGGGAGGGACTCCGGGACGGCTCCGGGCGGGTCCACCGCGAGCACGGGCTCCTCCGCCGCCGACGCCTCCCGGGCGCGCTCTCCCAGGTCCGACAGGAGGGGCGCGGCCTCCTCCGACGGCACCACCGCGACGATCCGGCCCGGTTCCGACGAGGGCGGGTGGCCGACCACCACCGGGGAGAGGTGGCCGTCGTCGAACTCCACGAGCAGGTCGCCGTCGGAGTTGAACCCCATGGAGTCGTAGGTGCGCATGACGGGGTGCAGCCCCTCCGGGTCCACGTCCGGGTTCCCGGCCAGCTCCTCGTGCACGATCCCGTCGAGCCTTCCCAGGGCGTCGTCGTCCGCCAGGAGCTCCGTCGAGTACGCGGTGTGCCCGGTCTCCGCGTCGTACCAGTACGTTCCGTATCCCTGGCGCCGGCCGTGCAGGTCCTCCTCGGTGCGGACCAGGCGCACGCCCAGGACGCCGCTCCCGGCGCCCACGACCTCCCAGTCGACCGCCAGGCGCACGGGGTCGCGGCTGGCCCCGCGGAAGTCCCGCACCTCGCGGTCCACCTGTTCGGCCAGCCGGGAGGCGAACCGGTCGGCCCCCTCGAACACCGGATAGGAGACGTCGATCTCCACGCCGTCCGGCCGGTGGGGGTGGTCGCCGAAGTCCGCGGCGCCACCGGTCCACTCGGCGACCTCCTCGCCGGGTTCGTCCAGGAGCACGGTCATCAGCTCCGGGTCGTCGCCCTCCGCCGCGCCGCCCGTGCCGCAGGCGGTGAACAGCAGCAGCGCCGCCACCGCCGCGCCGGTCCGGTGCGCCGCGCGTCGTGCGGCCCCTCCTGGGCGCCGGGGCCCCGGCCCCCGGTCGAGGCCCCGACGGGGAGCGGTCTGGCCAGGACGGACTCGGCTCGTCGACAACACCGGTCTCCCTCATCCCTGCGCGGGTGCTTACGCGGTTGATGGGAGCAACATAGGGGACGCCGTCCGCGCGCCTGTGGCGGTGACCACATGTGGTCACCGCCACAGGAGGGGGTGCGGGT
>NZ_JBSHDN010000172.1:0-13740 GCF_053616335.1 Nocardiopsis sp. NPDC055824 | reverse complement strand
TTCCGGCGCTGGCCGCCCCCGGGAATTACCAAAACCCGGCGCGGGGGCGGCCGCCCGGGGCCCCCCCGGGGGGGGCGGGGGGGCCGGCCCGCCGGGAGCGCGGGACCGGTCCTCCCGGGGCCGGCCCCGCCCCTACCCCTTGACCGCGCCCTGGACCAGGCCCGAGACCAGGAAGCGCTGGACGAGGATGAAGAAGACCATGACCGGGAGGGTGATGAGGGTGGACGCGGCCATCACGTGCCCCCACTCGTTGGCGTACTGGCCGAAGAACTGGCGCAGGCCGACCGCGACGGTGTAGTTCTCGCTCTGGGTCATGAAGGTCAGGGCGAGCACGAACTCGTTCCAGGCCACGATGAACGAGAAGATCGCGGTCGCCACCAGGCCGGGCGCGACGAGCGGGAACAGGACCCTCCAGAACATCTGGAGCCAGGAGGCGCCGTCGATGTAGGCGGCCTCCTCCACCTCCACGGGCACGGCCGCGACGAAGCCCCGCATCATCCACACCGCCAGCGGCAGGGACAGGGCCACGTACACGATGCCGAGGCCGAGCAGGGTGTTGAGCATCTGGAGGTCGCGCACCTGGAGGAAGAGCGGGATGACCAGCGCCTCCAGCGGCACCATCTGCACGATGAGGATCATGACCAGCACGGCGGTGCGGAACCGGAAGCGGAACCGGGCCACCGCCACCGCGGCCAGCAGCGACAGCACGCACGCGCCCACCACCGTGATGCAGGCGACCGCCAGCGAGTTGGCCATGTACGTGTCGAAGTTGCCCTCGGTCAGGACGTAGGCGAAGTTGTCCAGGGTCGGCGCGGTCGGCAGCAGCGCCCCGGTGCCCGAGGTGCTCCGGTCCGAGAACGCGCTCGTCAGCATGAAGTACACCGGGAACAGGGTGAACAGCAGCAGCGCGCCCACCGCGGCGCCCTTGGCCAGGAGGCGGCCTGAGCGGACTGCGCCGCCCCTGCGCCTGGCCCGGCGGACCCGTTCCTCCCAGTCGCGGTCGGTGGCGGCCGATACGTGTGCGGTCGTGCCCAACGGTCCTCCTCGTCAGCGGCGCCCGTAGGGCGGGATCGGGTTGTCCGGCGGCCGGGACGGGCCGTTAGAATCCACCTCTGCCCGGTGCGGGACGCCTGTCCGGCCCCGGCGGGCGAGGAGGGGTGAGGGCCGTGTCGCCAGGATGGTCGGGACCGCCGGAAGCGGCGGGGTAGCGCCGTGCACGACTCCCCGGGCCCCTCCCCCACCGAGGTCGTCATCAGCTGGATCCCGCACGACGCGCGGTTCCGCGACAGGGCGGTCCGGCACGCCCTCGCCGACACGGGCGGCCGGCTGCTGTTCGCGTACGTGGACAACCTGGTCAACCAGGACAACGACGACGGGCGCCCGCTCGACGAGTACGACCTGCGCACCATGTCCGCGGTCCGGGAGGACCTCAACCGGCGCTCCCTGGCCTCCGTGGACTGGCGCCGGGTGCGGGACAAGCTGGTGTCGGGCGTCCACTGAGCCGCGGCCCCCCGTGCGCGCCCCGCAGCCGCGCCCGGTCACCTCAGCCCGTCCTCTCGGAACAGCGCCCTGAGGTAGAACACCGTGACCACCAGCAGCAGCAGGGTGAGCAGGACGGCGATGGCCGCGCCCAGCCCGTAGTCGTTGTGGCCGAAGGACCTCACGTAGGACCACACGCCGAGGTTGAGCATGTCCGAGCCGCCCACGTCGCCGCCGGGCATCAGGTAGATCTGCGCGAACACCTTGAAGTCCCAGATCGTCGACAGCACCGTGACCACCGCGAACACGGGCCGCAGCACCGGGAACGTGACGTGCCAGAAGCGCTTCCAGGCGCCGGCCCCGTCGATCCGGGCCGCCTCGTGGAGTTCGGCGGGGACGGTGAGCAGTCCGGCCAGGACGGTGACCGCCACGAACGGGAAACCGCCGTGCACCACGTTGAGGGTGACGATGGCGTAGAAGAACAGCCGGTCGGCGAACCAGTTGTGCCCCGAGGGGTCGAGCAGCCCGAGGGAGGTCAGCGCCTGGGCGACGACGCCGTTGTCGACGTCGAAGATCCAGACCCAGACGTAGGTCCCGCTGACGGCGGGCATGGCCCAGGCGACCATGATGCAGGAGACCACGACGAGCCGGGGGACCGTGGACAGCGTCGACAGCAGCAGTGCCACGAGCGTGCCGACGACGATCGTGGTGAGGACCGCGACCACGGCGAACACGACCGTGTTCACCATGGCGACCTGCCACAGGTAGGGGTCGGTCAGCAGCGCGACGTAGTTGTCCAGGCCGATGAAGTCGGACTCGCCGGACATCAGGTTGCGCAGCTTGAAGTCGCGGAAGGAGAGCCACAGGATCCGGCCGAGCGGGAACAGCAGGAGCAGCCCGATGACCGTCAGCGCGGGGGCGAGCAGCACCCACGGGAGGAGGGTCCTCCGTGCGCGCCGGCCCAGGAGCGGGGGCCGCCGCCCGGCCCCGGACCGCCTCGGGGAAGGTCCGGAGGGGCGGCGGACGCCCTGCCCCGGTCCACTGGTTCCCAGCCCGACCGGTGTTCCCACTGCCTAACCCCCGTTGAGGATGCGCTCGATCTCCGCGGCGGTGTCCGCGGTGGCCTCGTCCACCGAGGCCTCGCCGTTGAGGATGGACTGCTGCATGCCGACCAGGAGCTTCTCGGCCTCGACCTGGGTCCAGGCCGGGGTCACCGGAACGCCGCGGCTCGCCTCGTTGAGCTGGACCGCGAACGGCCCCAGGATCGGGTCGGCCGACTCGGAGAACTCCTCGACCTTCGCGGTGACGCCGGGGAAGAATCCGGTCTCCTCGGACCACCGCATGGAGAACTCGTCGCCGGTGAGGTGCTGGACGTACTGCCAGGCCGCCTCCTCGTTGCCGGTGCCCTCGAAGACCGAGAGCAGGGAGCCGCCGGCGAAGGAGGGCATGTACCCCTCCTCCTGGCCGGGGAGGGTGAAGGAGTCGATCCTGCCCTCCAGCTCGGGGTTGCTCTCCAGGATGGCCTTCGGGTTGGCGCTGCCGAGGATGGCCATCGCCGCCTCCTCGTTGGCGATCGACTCCATGACCTCGATCTCGGTCCAGTTGACCGCGCCCGTGGTGGAGGTGCCGTCCTCCAGGGCCAGGCCGGTGAAGAACTCGATCCCCGCCCGGCCCTCGGGGGTGTCGATCTCCGAAACCCAGGTGCCGTCCGGCTGCTCGACGGCGATCTCCCCGCCGCCGCCCCAGATCCAGGGCATGACCGAGTACTGGGCGTCGCCGGGCACGGGGAAGGCGATCATGCCGTCCTCCGCCTCGGCGAGGGCCGTCGCGGTCTCGCGCAGCTCCTCCCAGTTCTCCGGCACCTCCAGGCCGTGCTCCTCGAAGATGTCCGAGCGGTAGACCACGGAGCGGATGGAGGCGTACCAGGGGACGCCGTACACGCCGTCGCCGAGCCGGCCCATCTCCATGAGGCCGGGGATGTACTGGTCGGTGTCGATGTCGTACCCGGACAGGTCGTGCAGCGCCCCGGCGTCGGCGAACCCGGGGGTGAGCGTGTTGCCGAGCTCGACCACGTCGGGCGTGGTCCCTCCGGCGATGGCCGTGGAGATCTTGTTCTGGGCGTCCTGCCACGGGATGAACTCGACGTCGACCTCGACACCGGTCTCCTCGGTGAACGCGGCGTTGGCCTCCTCGAAGAACCCGGTCTCGTCGGGGTTGGTGCCCTGCATGATCCACACCGTGAGCCCGTCGGCGGCGGAGCCGTCACCGCCCCCGCCGGACCCGCACGCCGTGGCGGCCAGGACCAGCGCCACCGCGGCGGCGGGGAGTGGAACGTACTTGTGGGTTCGTCTGCGGGCCATCGGCACGCCTCCCGTTCCTTTCGAGGGTCCCCTGAGGGTTGGTAGGAAACCTACGTAAAGAACGGCCTCCAGTGAAGTAAACCACTGTGATTTGTGTCTGACCCGTTAGGGGTCGGGGCCCGGGAACCGGCTCACCGCGCGCCCCGGGGCACGCCCGACCCCTCCGCCACCGGGGTCCCGGACCCGCGTGTCGCCGCCCTACTCCGCCAGGCCGGTGACCTGGCGCAGGACGGACAGGAGTTCGGCGCGCTTGTAGACGGCCAGGCCGATGGCGGCCCCGAACGCCGCGAGCATGTGGACGTAGACCATGGGGTCGCCCCGGGTGAAGCGCTCGGCGGCCTCCTCCTCGCCGACCGAGTGGGCCTCCCACGCGGTGGCGACCGCGAACTCCAGTTCGGGCGGGAGCATCTCGGCGACGGTACGGGCGACGGCCTCGCGGGAGTCGGCGGGCTTCCACACCACACCGGTCTGCTGCACCCTGCGGCCGAGGAAGGCGGCGACGACCTTCAGTTCCGACAGGACCTCGTCCACGTCGTCGGCGGCGCGCGGGACGACCGCGTCGAGCGCCTCCCGGTCCCGGTCCGCGTAGGCCTCGATCAGCTCGATCGCGGTCCGCCGGACGCGGTCCGGCGTCTCCGGCGGCGGCGTCCTGCCGTCGCGGGGATCGTGGGATGGTCCGGAGAATGACTCTGAGGACACGGTGGTGGTCCCTTCTGGATGGTGGGGCTCGGGTCCATGATGCCGCGAACGGGTCCCGGCGGAGCCCCGGACAGGCCGGGATCCCCTTCCGGCGAACAGGGGCCGGCGGGCCCCGCCGGCGCGGGCCCCCGGGGCCTCGGGGCGCCGGGGGCCCGCCGGCGTCAGAACACCGGGCGCAGGGGCATGTGGGCGGCGGTGCCGTCCAGTTTCACCCCGAGGATCTGGTGCAGCTGCACCACATCCCGCTCGAACCCCAGCACGGACCCGGCCATGTAGAGCCGCCAGACCCGGGCCGTGCCCTCTCCGACCTCGGCGACCGCCTCGTCCCAGTTGCGCTCAAGGTTGGCGCCCCAGTGGCGGAGGGTGAGCGCGTAGTGCTCGCGCAGGTTCTCCTGGTGGCGGATCTCGAAGCCCGCGTCGTTCATCGCGGTCTGGATCCGGCCCGCCCCCTCCAGCTCCCCGTCGGGGAACACGTACCGGTTGATGACGCCGCCGGTGTCCATCGGCCTGAGGTTGTTGCGCGGCCGGGTGATGGAGTGGTTGAGCAGCCGGCCCCCGGGGACCAGCTTGGCGTACAGCGAGGCGAAGTAGGCGTCCAGGTTCCTGGCGCCGATGTGCTCGGTCAGGCCGATGGAGCTGATCCGGTCGTAGCTGCCGTCGGGCACGTCCCGGTAGTCCATGTGCCGGACCTCGGCGAGCTCCGACAACCCCTCCTGGGCGATCTTCTTGCCCGCCCACTCGGCCTGCTCCTTGGACAGGGTGACGCCGAGGGCGCGGACCCCGTGCTCCCGGGCGGCGTGCATGACCATGCCGCCCCAGCCGCAGCCCACGTCGAGCAGGCGCATACCCGGCTCCAGGCCGAGCTTGCGCGAGACCAGTGCGTACTTGCGGAACTGGGCGCTCTCCAGCGCGCCGTCCTCCCGGCCCACCCTGTCCGGGGCGCCGTCGGCGTCGTCGAAGACCGCGCAGGTGTAGGTCATGGACGGGCCCAGCACCAGTTCGTAGAACGCGTTGGAGACGTCGTAGTGGTGGTGGATCGCCTCGGCGTCCCGCTGCTTGGAGTGGCGCCAGCCCCGGGTCGCCAGCCGGCCGCGGGTCATCTCCTCCGGCGGCGGGGCCACCCGGTTGACGAACTTGACCCAGCCCACGGAGCGGACGATCTCGGCGAGGTCGCGGGCGGACACGTTGATCCCCTCGGCGAAGGCGAAGTCCGCCATGTGTCTGAGGGCGGTGTACATGTCGCCCTCCAGCTCCAGGTGGCCGGAGACGTACGCGCGGGTGAGCCCGAGCCCGTTCGGGGACTGGGCCAGGTAGTTGACGGCGACCGGTGTCCGCACGTGCAGGGCGACGTCGCTGTCCGGGTCCCCGGCGCTGCTGCCGTCGTAGGCGGTGAACCGGAGGGGCGCGTCAGGCCCGACGACGCGCTCGAAGATCTCGGCAAGACGCATGCTCTCTGTCCTTACCTCTCTCGGAGGCGGTCCGTCCCCACGGCCCGCCTCCCTGTGGTGTCAGCGGTTTCGCACGCACTTGGCGTACAGGTCCAGCAGCCGCCCCCCGGGGTCGTACGCCTCCTTGAGCGCGGAGTACGCGGGACCGTTGTAGAGCCGCCAGAACTCGTCCTCGCCGTAGAAGGAGTCCGAGTACAGGGACTTGTGTCCGCCCAGGTCGGCGACACGCTCCTCGACGAGCCGGTTGTGGTGGGCGCGGCGCTGGTTCGGTTTCATGTCGACGAGCCCCCAGAAACCGAAGTTCACGTAGAGGCGGCCGTCCTCCAGGGGGTAGAGCGGCCAGATGTGCTCGCCCTCCCCCAGCTCGGGCCGCCGGGGCTCGCGGAGCCGGAGGGGGCACATCCAGACCGGGGCCATGCCGATCTCGGAGTGGAAGAAGTCCAGGAACTCGGCCCCCCTCTCGACGCCGACCTCGACGTCCTGGATCAGGGGTTCCTGGGGGCGCTTGCCCCGGTAGTGGGTGAGGAGGCGGAAGAAGTCGGTCCGCCGGTCCCAGGCGACCAGCCTGCGGTACACGTCGGAGCGCTTCAGGGAGCGCGGCCACAGGGGGCGCACGAGCGGGTGCTGGGCGCCGAAGGCGCGCGAGCACCAGAACCAGTCGGTGTCCCAGCGCCACAGGTAGTCGTGGAGGGTGAGGTAGTCGCCCGGGCCGCGGCCCGCGTGGCGCCGGATGGACCGGTAGTAGATGTCGTTCCCGGTGTAGTCGCTGGTCCAGGGCGCCTGGTCGGTGAACCGGGCCAGGGTGAGGTACAGCTCACCGGGCCCGAAGGCCACCCCGTCCACGAAGTCGACCGGCTGCCCCTCGTGCTCGAGGTCCTCGCAGATCCGGGCGAGCGCGTCCATGGCCTCGGCGGCTCCGTGGAAGCGCAGGTGGCGCAGGTGCACGTAGGGGGACGCGGGTTCGAGCTCGATGCGCAGGCGCAGGCTGTAGCCGAGTGTGCCGTAGGAGTTGGGGAAGCCGTGGAAGAGGTCGCTGTGCTCGTTGTCCCGGGTGGCGGTGACGACGTCGCCCGTGGCGGTGAGGATCTCCATCTCCTGGACGCCCTCGTGCGGGAGGCCGTTGCGGAAGGAGGAGGACTCGATCCCCATGCCGGTGACGGCGCCCCCCAGGGTGATGGTGCGCAGCTGGGGGACGACGGTCGGCATCAGCCCGTGCGGGAGGGTCGCCGCGACGAGGTCCTCGTAGGTGGTCATGCCGCCGACGTCGGCGAGGCGCTCGACCGGGTCGATGGCGATGACGCCGGTGAAGCCGGAGACGTCCAGGGCGGGGCCGGAGGAGGGCTCCCGGAAACGGAACAGGTTGGAGGTGGGTTTGGCCAGCCGGACCGGCGCGTCCTGCGGAAGTGCCCGGTAGTCGCGGCGGACCCGCTGGACCGCCGCTATGTGCTCGGCGAACCCCGTCCGCCGTCCGGCCGCGGTGCCGCTGCCCGTTCCCTGCTGTTGAGGAGTCATCCCAGTTCCCGTTCCGGTGTCGGCGACGCACAGTGTGGGTCGGATCGGCCCTGGCCGCCGGGAGCGGCTGGGATGGGCCGATCTCCTCAGTTCTACCTACCGGTAACGGTCTTGTGCCACCCCATTTGTGCCGTGTCTTCCCAGAAGTCCGTCTACCTGGGGTGTTGCCCGGGTCACGTGTTCACCGGGGTCACCGAACCGGTGTGGGCGGCCGGAGGCGGGCACGACGTAGGATCTGGGTTCGTGCGTATCGCTCTCGTAGACTCCGGCATCGGCATGCTCTCGACCGCGGCGGCGCTGCACGCCGCCAGGCCGGACGCCGACCTGTTCCTGGCCATGGATCCGGACCACATGCCCTGGGGGCGGCGGACGCCGGACGAGGTGATCGCCCGCGCGCTGGCCGGGGCCCGCGCGGCGTCGGGCGCCGCGGGCGGCCGGGGGCTGGACGCGGTGGTCGTACCGTGCAACACGGCCTCGGTCCACGGCCTCGCCGAGCTCCGCGCCGAGTTCGAGCCGGACGTGCCGGTGGTCGGGACGGTCCCCGCGATCAAACCCGCCGCCGCGGCCGGAGGGCCCATCGCCGTCTGGTCCACCGTGGCGACCACGCGCAGCGCCTACCAGCGCCGGCTGATCGAGACCTTCGCGGGCGGCGTGGACGTGACGCCGGTCGCCTGCGTCGGGCTCGCCGAGGCCGTGGAGTCCGCGGATCCCCGGCTCATCGACGACGCCGTCGCCCACGCCGCCGACCTCACACCGGGGGACGTGCGCGGCGTCGTGCTGGGCTGCACCCACTACGACCTCGTGGGCGAACGGATCTCCGCCGCGCTGGGCGGCCGGGCCGAGCTCTTCACCGCCGCCGGGGCGGTGGCCGCGCAGACACTGCGGCGCGTCGCCGACGCGGCGGCCCGGCCCGCCCTCGCGGACGGCGGTCGCAACCGTGCCGGCCTGGTGCGGGTACTGGCCAGCGGACGACCCGCCCGGCTGCCCTCCGCCGCCCTCGCCTACCCGGCCGGGCGCGCGATCGCCGGGGCCCAGCCCGCCGCGGCCGGGGTCGCGGGCCGGTCGGCGCCCGCCTGACCTCCGCGCCGGGGTCACCGGCCGGGGGCCGTTCCCGGCAGCGCCTAGAAGGCCGCCCCAGGAGCGGTGGCCAGGACCGGGGGCTCCGCGCCCGGACCGAACCCGGCCTCCGCGTCGGGACCGCCGTTGAGGGCGCCGGCGGCGAGGGTGCGCACCAGGTCGCGCACGCCGGCGGTGTCGTTGTCGTGGAGCAGCGTCT
Organism: Nocardiopsis sp. NPDC055824; assembly: GCF_053616335.1. Lineage (NCBI taxonomy): Bacteria > Bacillati > Actinomycetota > Actinomycetes > Streptosporangiales > Nocardiopsidaceae > Nocardiopsis > Nocardiopsis sp. NPDC055824. The sequence continues at coordinate 4,966 of NZ_JBSHDN010000172.1, read as the reverse complement.
CCAGGAGGGACAGCGCCGCCCGCTGGTCACCGGGCTGTTCGCGCACGTGCCTCCACTGCGGCTCGGTGGCGGCGTCCGACAGCATGAGGGTGCGCCCGACCTGGCCGAGCGCGCTGAGGAGCGGCGTGTCGTGGGGGATCCTCTCCAGGGCCGCGTTGACCTGCTCGGCCTGGAACTCGGGATCGACCTGCTCGGCGGGCTGTGCGCGGAGGAACGCCAGGATCCGCTCGGCGGGCGCCGCCGGGGCGATCGGGGGGATCCCGCCGATCATCGCGCGGGCCTCGACCAGGTCCCCCAGGATCTCGTCGGTGCGGCCCAGCTCCCCGATCAGCCTCTCCGCGCGCTGGGCGGAGCAGGTCGCCACCCAGCGGGCCCCGCGGCCGGCGGCCAGGCGGGCGGCGGCCAGGGCCAGCTCCGCGCCGCGGCGGGGCGCCCCGACCCTCTCGAAGTAGCGGGACCAGGTGGTCACACGGACCCCGAGCCGCCAGTCGTTGCGGACGGCGCCCTGGCAGACGAGGTTCTCGACGGCCTCCACCCAGGCGGGCCGCAGACCCGGGTGGGCCTCCGCCTCCTCGACCGTCGGGAGCGGGGCGATGGCCTCGCGGGGCGCGCACTGGCCGAGCCTGGTGAGCCAGGAGAGGAGCCGCGCCCGCTCGAAGCGGATGCGGCGGCGCAGGGCGTCGCGGCGCGGGTTCGCCTCGTCGAGGGCGAGCTCCGCCTCCATCCGGTCGAGGACCTCCAGGGCCTGCGTGTGCTTGTCCTGGTGGCGCAGCGCGCGCACGAGGGTGAAGACGCCGTCGGCGCCGAGCACCGCCGGTCCGGTGGCGGTGTGCTCGTAGCGCCGCAGCTCCGTCTCCGCCCGGTCGGCCAGGTCCTCGTCGATCAGCAGGTTGACACGGGCCAGGGTGAGGGCGGGCCAGGCCGGGGTGCGCTCCCAGCCGGCCAGGCTGCGGGTGGACAGCAGATCGCGGCGCAGGTCGGTGGTCCCCCTGGCGTCCACGTTCGCGTGGCAGCGCACGAGCGTCTCCTGGAGGGACACCGGCAGCGGGCCGTGCTCGTGCGGCGCCGGCTCGTCGGCGGCGGCCGCCGTCACCTGGGCCAGGGCGCGCCTGCCCTCGGCGAGCACCCCGACCCGCACGGCCAGGGGCCAGTGCGCGAGGAAGAACAGCGTCGGCGGCCCGAAGACCCCCGGCACCGCGGCCTGCGCGCTCCCCGCCTCGGCGACCAGCCGGCGCGCGGTGCGCATCGCCGACCTGGCCACGGCCTCCACCCGTACCGCGTCCCCCGCCTCGCAGAGCACGGGCAGCGCCGTGACCCCGTCCGCCAGCTCGTCCTGCCCCGCCGCCCTGAGCCGGCGGGAGGTCTCCCCTGCCCACGTCCACATCGGCATGCTCTTCTCCCCCTGATGGTGCCGCGTGACAACAGAACGTAGCAGCGCGGTGACAGGACTGTCCGGGAAACGCGTGAGACCGGTGCCGGGCGGGGCCTGCACGCCCGATCCGTGTGGTTTGGGCGGGATAGACTCTGGGGCACCGCGGCCCCGGGGGATCCGGACACGGACCCCCGCTCCGCACACCACCCGCAGCAGTACCTGAGGGGACAGAGCGCCGATGGGATGGCGAGACCGCTTCGGACTCCGCAAGGCCAACCGCAAGGGCAAGGCCCGTTTCGACCGGGCCTCCGAGGATTCGGACATCAAGGCGCTGATCGAGTTCTCGAAGAGCAGGGTGGGCGTGGAGTTCTTCGTCGAGCCCGAAACGTTCGCCACCCGGACCACGGCCGTCGCCGTGGCCACCGACGGCGAGTGGATCCGGCGCCGCTGCGGCTCCCCCGAGGTGATCCGCAAGGTCGCCCGTGACCTGGCCGCCCCCGCCTACGACGTGCAGATCGTCGGTTACCCCCAGCGCATGCGCGACTGGAGCGCGCGCAACAAGCGCGGCCTGTCGATGGACGAGTAGCGCCGACCCGGCGGAGGAGGACTTGCCACACCGACGCATCGGGGAGGACGTGTCCGAAACCCTCTACCCGGTCATTTTGGGCATTGATGACGAGGCCTTGCCGCGACTTCCTCTCCGAACGGGTTCCCTAACGGGCTCCGTTCGTCGCATACTCGCCTGGGAGGGGGGACTCTGATGAAGCAGGATCTCACGGCCCTGTGTTGCGAATGCGGCATGATTCGCGAGGTGAGCGACTACCAGAGTGTGGGCGAGGCCCAGTCGGCCTACGGACTGGCCCGCTGCGTCGTCTGGCGCAAGTGCCGCACCTGCGGCTACCGCACCTACCACGCCTATCTGCGCACCGACGAGGACCGCGACGAGCTGGAGGACGCCCTCAGGCTGGACGGCGCCCTCGCGGCGGAGGCCCTCGACGAGGAGATGGAGCAGCTGCGGCTGTGCGGGATCGAGGTCGGCCACGCCCCCGTCCCCGCCATCTGGGACGGCCAGTCGGTCGGCATGGTCACCCAGCGGCTGACCGACCACGCCTACTCCATCGTCCTGGACCCCGAGTCGTCCGTGGTGTCACGCCTGAAGCTCATCGACATGATGTGGAACGAGCTCCTGGTCGGCGAGCACGACGACCGCTGGTTCATCCAGGAGTCCGAGGACGACGAGTCCCCCGCGTACGCGGTCCGCCTCTTCGGCTACCGCACCCGGGGCTGACCGGTCCGGTCCCACCGCCGGAGCGCGAACGCCCCCGGCACCGCCCACGGCCTGCGGCCGGGCGCCCGTGACGGACGCCCGGCCGCCGCGCGTCCCGGGGCGGGCACGGTCGGCGGCCCTCAGCCCGCGGCCGGCTCGGGTGCCGCCCGCCGGGACAGCCGGCGCAGCGCCGACCGGGCCACCTCGGGGTCCGTGGTGCCCCAGTAGGGCGGCAGCGAGGCGCGCAGGAAGCCGCCGTAGCGGGCGGTGGCCAGGCGCGGGTCCAGGACCGCGATGACCCCGCGGTCGTCGGTGGAGCGCAGCAGCCGGCCGGTGCCCTGGGCGAGCAGCAGCGCGGCGTGGGTGGCCGCCACCGACAGGAACCCGTTGCCGCCGTGCGCGGCCACGGCCCGCTGGCGGGCGGAGGCGAGGGGGTCGTCCGGACGGGGGAACGGGATGCGGTCCACGATCACCAGCGACAGGGAGGGGCCCGGCACGTCCACGCCCTGCCACAGCGACAGGGTGCCGAACAGGCAGGACCTCTCGTCCTCGGCGAACCGCCGGACCAGCTGGCCGGTGGAGTCCTCGCCCTGGCACAGGATCGGCTGGTCGAGCCGGTCCCGGAGCTCGTCGCAGGCCTGCTGGGCGGCCCTCATGGAGGAGAAGAGGCCCAGGGCCCGGCCGTCGGCGGCCTCGATGAGCTCGGCGATCTCGTCGAGGTAGGAGGGCGCGAGCCCGTCGCGCCCGGGCGGCGGCAGGTGGGTGGCCACGTACAGGATGCCGCTGCGGGCGTGCTCGAAGGGCGACCCGACGTCCAGCGCGCGCCAGCGGGGCTCCCCCGCCGCGCGGTGGGGGCCGTCGTCGTCCTCGTCCGGGCCGGCGGCCGGAGTGTCCCCGTCCCCGGTCTGCGCCCGCGTCGTCCCGGGGGCGCCCGCGGCGGCCCGTTCCGCGGCCTCCCGGGTGACCTCGCGGCCCAGGCCCCACTGGTTGGCCAGGGAGGTGAAGGAACCGCCGAGGGTGAGGGTGGCCGAGGTCAGCACGACGGTGCGGTCCCCGAAGAGCTTCTCCCGCAGCAGCCCGCCGACGGCGAGCGGGGCGACGTTGAGGGCGGGCTGGCGGCCCGGGGCCCTGGTGAGCCACACGACCTCGGTGCGGTCGCGCAGGGCGGGTTCGTAGGACTCCAGCACGCGCACGGCGGTCTCGCGCACCTCTTCGAGAGCGGCCAGGGCCAGGCGGCGGTCGCTGGCGCCGTCGGGGTCGAGCTCGCCGGGTGAGGGGCCGATGGCGGTGACACAGGCGGAGGCGGCGTCGCGGGTGGCCGCGACCGCGTTGGCCAGGGCGTCGTCGATGTGGTCCAGGCGGCCGTCGGGCGACTCGGTGAACATCAGGGCGAGCCCGTCGGCGCACTCCGTGAGGCGCTCGCTGATCCCGGGCTCGACCAGGCGGGCGGCGCGCTTGGCCGCGGTGTTGACGACGCGCTCGCTCAGGCTGCCGGTGGACACGGAGGTCGCCCGGTCCACGAGCTCGTGCGCCTCGTCGATCATGATCGTGTCGTGCTCGGGCAGGATGTGCCGGCCCTGCGCCATGTCGATGGAGAGCATCGCGTGGTTGGTGACCACCACGTCCACTCCCTGGGTGGCCTCGCGTGCGAACTCCGCGAAGCACTCCTGTCCGAAGGGGCAGATGCGGGCCCCCATGCACTCGTTGGCGCCCACGGACACCTGCCGCCAGGCGAGGTCGCTGACGCCGGGGACGAGCTCGTCGCGGTCGCCGGTGACGGTCTCCTCCGCCCACTCGTGCAGGCGGGCCACCTGGCGGCCGAGGGAGGAGAGCTGCCGGGGGTCGAACAGCTCGGCGTCCTCCGCGTCCTCGTCCGCGGTCTGGAGCCGGTTGCGGCACAGGTAGTTGCGGCGGCCCTTCAGCACGGCGAACGTGGGCTCGCGCGGCAGCAGCGAGGACAGCGCCCCGGCCAGGCGCGGCAGGTCCCGGTCGATGAGCTGGTTCTGGAGGGCGATGGTGGCGGTGGAGACCACCACGGTGTTCTTCCGGTCCATCGCGTGTCTGACCGCGGGTACCAGGTACGCCAGGGACTTGCCGGTGCCGGTACCGGCCTGGACCACCAGGTGCTCGCGTTCGTCGACCGCCGCGGCCACGGCGTCGGCCATGGCCGTCTGGCCCTCGCGGCGGCTGCCGCCGAGAGCGGTGACGGCGGCGTCGAGCAGGGTCGGAACGTCGGGAAGATCTGCCACGGATCGACAGTACCGGCCCGTGGGGACAGGGCGGGCTCCGTCCACAGGCGGGATCGGCCGGGCCCCCCGGGGCCCGGC
>NZ_JBSHDN010000171.1:0-13964 GCF_053616335.1 Nocardiopsis sp. NPDC055824 | reverse complement strand
GCCCGGGGACCGGAGCGCGGGGGGGGCCCCCGGGGGGGCGGGGGCGGGCCGGCGCCACGCCCCCCGGGGGGGGGGGGCGGGGGGTGGGGGGGCCCGCGCCCGGGGGGGGCACCCCCCCCCCCCCCCCCCGCGCTTCCCCCGTGTCACCGGACCGTCGGCCCGGCCCCGCGGCCGGCCCGGTCAGCCGGTCAGCCGGTACCCCATGCCCCGCACGGTCACGATCCGCTCCGCGCCGACCTTGCGGCGCAGGGCCCGCACGAACACGTCCACGACGTTCGACCCCGGGTCGTAGTCGTAGCCCCACACGTGGGACAGCATCTGCTGCCGGGTCAGGACCTGCCCGGGGTGCCGCATCAGCAGCTCCATCAGCCCGAACTCCCGGGCGGTGAGGTCCACCGCGTCGCCGTTCACCGCCACCCGTCTGGTGCGCAGGTCCAGGGCGAGTCCCCCCGCCCGCAGGACCGTCAGGTCGGCGGGCCGCTCGTTGCGCATCCGCAGCCGCACCCTGGCCAGCAGCTCCTCGAACCGGAACGGCTTGGTGACGTAGTCGTCCGCGCCGATCTCCAGGCCGGTCACCGTGTCCCGCACGCCGTCGCGGGCGGTCAGGATCACCACGGGGATGTCCACGCCCAGCGAACGCACGCGCCGCAGCACGTCGAACCCGTCGGTGTCCGGGAGCCCGAGGTCCAGCAGCATCATGTCGAAACCGCCGGTCACCGCGTAGTCCACGGCCTCCGCCCCGGTCCCGACCACGGTGGTGGTGAATCCGCTGGACTCCAGGCCCTTGCGGACGAACGAGGCGATGCGCTCCTCGTCCTCGACGATGAGGATGCGGCTCACGCGTACTCCCTTCCTGCGATGGTGGGGATGACCAGGGTGAACGTGGATCCGGCCCCCGGCGCGGACCTCAGGTCCACGCGGCCGTGGTGGGCCTCGGCGATGGCCCTGACGATGGCCAGGCCCAGTCCGGCGCCCCGGTCGCCCCGGGCGGCCCCGCCGCCGCGGGAGAAGCGCTCGAAGATCCTGCCGTGCTCCTCGGCCGGGATGCCGGGCCCCTCGTCGGTGACCCAGAACAGCACGTCGGGGCCGCTGACCGTGGAGCCGATCCGCAGGGTGGAGCCGGGCGCTGTGTGGCGGACGGCGTTGGCCGCCAGCTGCACCACGGCCTGGGTGACGCGCTGGGGGTCGAGCCGGGAGACCCCCTCGGCCACGGACTCCAGGCGCCAGTCGCGGTCGCCGAGCTTGCGCACCTTGGCGTCGATGTCGCTGGTCAGCTCGGCCAGGGACGTGTCCTCGGGACGGAGGAAGTCGGGCTGCTGGGACTTGGCTAGCAGCAGCAGGTCCTCGACGATCCGCGCCATGCGGTCCAGTTCGTCGGTGACCAGGCGCACGACCTCGCGGCGTTCCTCGGGGTCGTCCCCCATCAGTTCCAGGTGGCCGCGCACGATGGTGATGGGGGTGCGCAGCTCGTGCCCGGCGTCGTCGACGAACCGGCGCTGCGAGGTGAAGGCGCCCTCCAGGCGGTCCAGCATGCTGTTGAACTGCTCGGCGAGGGCGGCGATGTCGTCGCGGCCGGACACGTCGATGCGGCGGGTGAGGTCCTCCTCGGTGATGTACGCGGCGGTCTGCCGGATCAGCCGCACCGGTGCGAGGATGCGTCCGGCCACCCACCAGGCCGCGGTGCTCGCGGCGAGCAGGCCGACGAGGCTGACCAGCGCGATCGTCTGCATGGTGGTGATGACGGTGTCCTCGTCCGACTCGGTGAAGTAGCCGATGACGAACCATCCGGAAGCGCCCTCCCCGTCGGGGGGCAGGACGCGGATCTTCTCCCATTCGACGGGGCCCGCGGGGGAGTCCGCGGTGCCCCGGGCGTTCGGGTCCTCCAGGATCGCGGTGACCGCGTCGGCGTCGGCCGACAGGTCGTGGGGGGGCTCCTGGCCCTGGCGGATGCGACCCGCCGGGGCATCGGCGCCGCCGGGCGCGCCGCCCGCGCCCCCGCCCGCGGTCTCGGACCCCTCCACCCAGGCGAACAGGATCTCGGCCTCGTCGGGGTACTGGCGCTCCAGATGGGCCCGGACCAGGGTGGACACGTCCGTGAAGGCCTCCCCGGTGCCGGGGTCGACGCCGACCTGCGCGAACTCCTGGAACTCGCCGATCTCCTGGGAGAGGGCGCCGTCGACGCGCTCGTCGTTGCGCGTGGTGAGCGCGCTCCAGGTGACCACGTTGACCAGGACGAGCACGGCCGCCATGAGCAGGACGACCCAGGCCATGATGAGGAGACGGGCCGGGATCCGCCGCCGCTGGGGGGCCTCGGGCTGCGGGCCCTCGAAGACCATGGTCGGGTACACGGAGGTGTCCTCCGGCCGGGACCACGCGCCCCTGCCGGGTACGCCGCTGAGGTCCTCCGTGGGAGAGTCCGCGCCGAAGTGACCCTCAGTCGTCATCGTCGTCGCCCCAGTCGTCATCGTCGCAGTCGTCGTCATCATCATCCCCGCTCCCGCACGTGTGTGCAGGTGACGGCTCCGGTTCGCCGCTCGGAGTCGTGGAGGGGGTCACCGAGGGCGGGGCCGTTCCGGGGTGGTCGGGGTCCTCCTCGTCGGGGGTTCCGTCACCGTCGTGGTCGGTGACCGGGGGCGGTGGGGGGACGACGTCCTCGTCGGCCTGGTCCACGGGTTCGGCGCCGGGGGACTCCCCGACGACCACCTCGTGCGGGGGTGCGGCGTCCGACCCGCTCCCGGGCAGGGCCCACACCAGGACCGCACCCGCGACCAGGACGGCCGCGACGGCTGCGGCCAGCAGGGGCACCAAGGGTGATCTCATAGTCCGAGATCATCTCGGCTCCGGGCGAATACGAGATGAAACGGACATGAGGATCCTTTCATCCTGGCAGGTGGGGCGAGGGACTCCTCGCCGGGTCCGATCGGGCACACGTGTCCTGCACACGCGTCCTGCACACGGACGCCCCTCGACCTCGACTCAGGTCGGGCTTCCGGGGCGGCCCCGATCGGGCGGCGGCCCCGGCGGCGGGAACGGCGCGCGGGGCCCGGGGGTGAGGACGGCGTCCACGGTTTCCACGGCCGGAGGCGACGGGACCCGGACGGCGCACGGGGCGACGGCGACGGCACGGCCGCGTCCTGGCGGGGCGCTCGTGGCCACGGTCGGCTTCCCCGGCGGGTAGGCGTGTCCGGTCCGGCGGAGCCCCGGTCGGCCCGGGGCGGAACGCGCCCGCCCGAGGGGCACGCCCGGATCCGCCGGGGCGCTCCCCGCCGGGGCGCGGCTCAGGAGGCCGGTTCGGGCTCCCGCTCGGGCGCGCTGCTCTGGGGGACGGTGAGCAGCCTGATCCCGTACGCCCCCAGCACGGCTCCCGCCGCGGCGACCACGCCGCCGACCCAGCCGCCCCCGTACGTCTCGCCCATGAAGCCCACTCCCACCACGGTCGCGGCGAGCGGGTTGGTGAAGGTGGTGATCCCCAGGGGGGCTCCCAGGTCCATGCCCTGGTAGGCGGCCTGCGCCAGGAACAGCCCCAGCACGGCGATCACCGGTGTGGCCAGCGCGGAGGAGTGCAGCAGACCCGCGGCGCCGACCTCCCCGATGACGGCGACGGCGGTCTTGACCGTGGCCGAGGAGACCCCGAAGGCCACGCCCGCGGCGCCCGCCAGGAGGTAGCTGCGCCAGGCGGTGGACCGGACGCGCCCGGCCAGCCACGCGGTGGCCAGCAGCAGGACCGTGGTGCCCAGGCCGACCACCGCGGAACCGGTGTCGTCGAGGACCCCGCCCTGCCCGCCCGTCACCGTCACCGAGAGCAGGGCGGCCAGCGCCACCACGGTGAACGCCGCCCCGCGCCACTCCTCGCGGGTGACCCGCCGCCCGCCCAGCCGGGCCGACCACGGGATGCCGAACACCAGGACCAGCACGCCGAGCGGTTGCACCACGCTCAGCGGGGCGTGGCTCACCGCCGCCACCTGGAATCCCGCGCGGCCCCCGTTGAACAGCAGCGACACCCACCACAGCGGGTGCCGCAGCAGCGCCTTCAGCTGCCGGCCGCCGGTGAGCGGCTCCGTCACCCGTACGGCGAGCCTCCGCTGGGCCACCGCGGCGGCCGTGTAGGCCGAGCACGACAGCACCGCGAACATGATTCCCAAGCCCGTCCCGAACACCATGACTGCCATGATCGCGCCCTCCGGGGGCGGTCGCGCCGCGGGGGAGCGGACGGACGGCGGGAACCTCCCCGGGGGACCGGCCGGAACCGGGGCCCGTCCGGGCGGGCGCCGCCGCCCGAAGCCGCTTCCGGGGAGGTCCCGGGGCCGCCGGGCCCGGAGGACGGCACCGGAACCGGGTCCCGGAGCACCGTGGCCGAGGCCACAAGCGGCCACGTGCGCGCCCTACCCGCGCTCGGCGACGGCGCCCCGGTACAGGGCGGAGACCACGCCCTCGATGTCCGGTTCGCGCAGCGTCAGGTCGACGACCTCGTGGCGCCCGGCGACCCGGGAGATCACCGCGGCCGGGTTGCCGGACAGCTCCAGCCACTGCCGGGGGCCGTCCACGCGCACGCACGCGCCGCCCTCCACCTCGATGGGCGGGGCGGGAGCGGCGAGGTCGACGACCAGGACGCGCGGCGTGGGCACGCTCGCGCGCAGGCCCTCCAGGTCGCCGTCGTACGCGAGGCGCCCCTTGTCGATGACGACGACCCGCCTGCACAGCCTCTCGACGTCGCCGAGGTCGTGGGTGGTCAGCAGGATCGTCGTGCCCTCCTCCGCGTTGAGCCGGAGGAGGAACTCGCGGATGGTCGACTTGCTGACCACGTCCAGTCCGATGGTCGGCTCGTCCAGGACCAGCAGGTCGGGGCCGTGCAGCAGCGCGGCGGTGAGGTCGCCGCGCATCCGCTGGCCCAGGCTCAGCTGCCGCACCGGAGTGGCCAGGAACGGGCCCAGCTCCAGGAGTTCGGTCAGCTCGGCCAGGCGGCGGGCGTGGTCGGCGGCCGGGACCCGGTACATGTGCCGGACCAGCTCCAGGCTGTCCTTCAGCGGCAGGTCCCACCACAGGGTGGTGCGCTGGCCGAACACCACGCCGATCCGCGAGGCCAGGCGGGTGCGCTCGCGGGAGGGCTCCAGCCCGTTCACGCGCAGGTACCCGGCGCTGGGTGTGAGGATGCCGGTCAGCATCTTCATCGTGCTGCTCTTCCCCGCCCCGTTCGGCCCGAGGTAGCCGACGATCTCGCCCGGCCGGACGGCGAAGGTCACGTCGGCGACCGCGCTGACGGTGCGGCGCCTCCGCCGCAGGAACGGGCCCTCGGAGAGGACGAAGTCGCGGCCCAGGCCGACGGCCTCGATGACGGGGCCTTCACCGCCGGTGTTCGGTTCGGACGTGGTCATCATCAGCTCCCGGTGGATCGGTAGTGGCGGAGGCCGAACCTCCAGCAGGCGCCGGCGACCGCGCACAGGGCGACGGCGACGAAGGGGGTGGCGAAGCGCAGGGATTCCGGCAGCCCGGTCGGGTCCGGCCGGTCGAGGAGGTAGAGGGCGGGCTGCCAGGTGACGAAGGCCAGCGGCAGGACGAAGGTCGCGGCGCGCACGACGTTCTTCGGGTAGATCGCCATCGGGTACTCGGTGAGGGCCTGCCCGCCGTAGGTGACCGAGTTGGCGGCCTCCCGCGCGTCGGCGACGAAGAACTGGAGGCAGGCCCCGATGATCCAGACCGCGCAGCCGATCGCGGTCGCCGACACCAGCAGCACCGGCAGCATCAGCACCTTGCCGGCGCTCCAGTCGATGTCGCACGCCGCCAGGGCCACGACGGTGACCGCCGAGCCGGGGACGATCCGGCCCAGGCGTCGGGGCGCGAAGCGGTCCGTCGCCATCTGGACCAGCGGCGGGACCGGCCGCACCAGCATGACGTCGAGGGAACCGGTCCTGATGTGCCGTCCCAGGACCTCCACCATGCCCATCACCATGTCGGCGCAGGCGAACGCGGTCGTGGCCATCCCGGCGATGAGCAGGCCCTCGGCCATCCCGAACCCGGAGACCTCCCCGGCATGGCCGAACACGACGAAGACGGCCCCCATCTCGGCGAAGGCGCCCAGGGCGGTCGACAGGGTCATCATGACCAGGGACGCCGGGTACTGCGCCAGGGCGCGGCACCAGGTCCACGCGAGCAGCACGTAGGCCCGGACCGGCCAGAGCACGGACTCGCGGGTGCGGGCGAGGAGGTCAGCCACCCTGGACCACCACCTTCCGCGTGGCGTGGGAGGTGACCCGGGCGCCGAGGGCGAGGAGGGCGGCCGCCCACGCGGCCTGGAGGGCCAGGCCGCCGAGGGGGCTTCCGCCGGGCAGGGACTCCTTGCCCAGGAAGACCTCGGCGGGGATCTGGGCGATGGAGGCCCACGGGAGCACGCGCAGCACGTCGGCGACCGCCGGGGGGAAGAGGGGGAGCGGGATCAGCATCCCCGCCGCCACCGGGCCGAGCAGCCCGGCCACCGCCCAGATCCCGGTGGAGTCCATCAGCCAGAACCCGGCCAGCTCGTACAGGTAGCGCAGCGCGAACGACACGAGCGCGGCCAGGACGAAGGAGACCAGGGCGATCGCCCAGCGGCCCGGTTCGGAGGGGACGACCAGGTCGAACAGGACGAGGCCGACCGCGAACGTGGGCACTCCGCGGAAGACGAGGTTGAACGTGGCCCGCCCCATGTCGTCGGCCAGCCACCAGCCCATCATCGAGACGGGGCGGAGCATGTCGGTGGCGACCGCTCCGCTGCGGACGCGTTCGCCGAGTTCCAGGGGCGGCCCCATGATGGCGACCATGCCGATGAGGGCCTGGCCGACGAACACCTGGGTGACGGCGTCGCCCGCGTCGTAGCCGTTGATCTCGGGCCGCACCGAGAAGAGGGCGAGCATGACGGTCGCGTTGATCGCGCCGAAGACGGCGTTGGTGAAGATCCCGGCGATCGTGGCGACGCGGTAGGTGGAGTAGCGGTGCAGGCCGAGGGCGTACACCGCGAGGTAGACGCGCATGGGCGCGGGCTCCCGGAGGTCGAGACGTGCAGGTGGTGACCGGTCCCGACACCGGGGCGGAGCCCCGGCGGAGACGCGGTGTCCGGCACGTCCCTGACGCCGTGGGGCTCAGGTCCGGGTCGCCGCGAGGGACCGACGCTAGCACAGCCCGGGCCGGCGCAGAGGGGGATCCGCGGACCGGAACCGGCCGAGCGGGCGCCGGGGGAGGACGGCCCTCCGGCCGGGGCGACGGGGATCGGTGGGTCGTCCCCGGTGGAGGCCGGTCCGGGCCGGCGACGTTGCGGCGGCCGGCGAAACGTCGGGCGCCTAGATTCTCCCGATGTGAACACCGAACAGCACACGGGACCGGCGCGGGCCGCCGCGCCGCCGCCCCTCGAACACCGGACCATCCGGCCGCGCATCCTCTACTTCGGCACGCCGGTGGTCCTGATCTCCACCGCCAACGACGACGGCACGCCCAACCTCGCGCCGATCTCCTCGGTCTGGGCCCTGGGACACCTGCTGGTGCTGGGGCTCGGTGCCACGGGGCAGACCGCGCGCAACCTGGCGGAGCGCCCCGGGTTCGCGGCCTGCTTCCCGGCGGCCGAGGACTGGTCGCGCGTCGAGCGCCTGGCCCCGCTGACCGGGCGCGACCCCGTGCCCCCGGGCAAGCCGCCCGGCTGCCGCTTCGAGGCGGACAAGTTCGCCGCCGCCGGCCTGACCCCGCAGGAGTCCGAGCTGGTCGCCCCGCCCCGCGTGGCGGAGTGCCCGCTCCAGCTGGAGGCCCGGGTGGTACGGGCCGACGCCGACGCCTCGGGGGACCTCGTGGTGGTCCAGGCCGACGTGCTGCGCGTGCACGCGGACACCCGCGTGGTGGTGCCGGGCACCGACCACGTCGACCCGTCCCGCTGGAACCCGCTGATCTACAACTTCCGCCACTACTTCGGGCTCGGGCGGCAGCACGGCCACTCGCACCGCTCCGAGACCCCGGCCCCCTGACACGGGGTGTCACGGACGGGGGCGGGGCGCCGGTGCCTCCCCGGTCACCGGCGGCCGCGCCGCCCCCGCCGCTCAGCCCGACCCGCCCCCTCTCCCCCGGGAGGGGGCTCCGGGTCAGGCGAGTCCGCGCCCTCCGGAGCGGCCCGACACCGACATGCGGACCACCGTCGGCAGGCGTTCGAGTTCGAGGGACTCCCTCAGGGAGGCGACGGGCCCGTCCCGGCAGGTGCGCCACACGTCGGCGGGGTCCGCGTCCTCGGTCAGCACCAGGTCCAGCCACAGGCGGGGCTCGCGGGAGGACTCGGTGAAGTGCGCCCGGCCGCGCCGCACCCGGGGGTCCGCGCAGGCCTCGGCGACCACGGCGTCCCCGGCGGCGGACGCGGGGACGCCGGTCCGCCCCGACGCCGTGTCCTCACCCACCCGCAGCCGTCCGGCACGGTTCGAGCGCCCCTGTACGAGCAGCCACCGCACCGCCGACACCGTCACGACCAGGGCGACGGCGGCGACGACGTACGGTGTCCACGGCCAGGCCAGGGCCGTTTCCAGCGGTCCGCCCCCGACCGGCGCGGCGGCGGTGGCGCCGCCGAGGAGGCCCCCTCCGGCGGCGAGGCCCGCTGCCCCGCACAGCACCAGGGGCAGCCCCGTGAGCACCAGACCGAGCCTGTTGCCGCGCGCGGTCCTCCGGGCCCCCTTGTGCGGGAACCCCCGGATCGTGGACGCGGTCGGCCCGGGGGAGGGCCCCTCCGGCTCCGCGACCCCTCCCGGCGGGACCTCCCGCAGGGCGCCGTTCTCCTCCATGGTCACGCCTCCTCCCTGAGCCGGACGACGACCCGCGGGGCACGGAGCGGCCGGAGGTCCTCCACCCTCCGGCGCACCACCGCCTCCACCCGCTCGCCGAGCCAGCCCGCCTCGCGTATGTGCGTCCGGACCTCGATCCGCACGGTGCGGCTCCCGCCCCGGACCCGGACCCGGACCGAGCCGACGCCGTCGACCCCGCGGGCCTCGACGGCGAGGATGTCGCGCAGGCCCCTGCGGGTCAGGCCCGCCACCGTGTCCCGGTCGTCGGTCCGCAGGGCCAGGTGGCCGCCGGTCCCCGGCAGGAGCGCGGTCAGCACCAGCGTCAGGCCGACGGCGGCGGCCACGGCCGAGAGCACCATGGCCTCGGGCGCCTCCCAGGGCGTGGACGACACGCGGGAGAGGCTTCCGTCGATCCCCGTGAGCGGCGACGGCGCCCCGTCCCCACCCGCGGTGGTCACCGCGACCGCCAGCCCGCCGACGACGGCCACCGAGACCGCCGCGACGGCGGCGGGCAGCGACCGCTGCGGCCGGAAGACCCGCACGGCGGTACGCCGCGCGGTCCGGACCCCGGCGGGGGAGGGGCCCGCGGGTGTCCTCTGCTTCTGTGACGCCTCCTGGAGGGAAGTCATGTCCGCGTCCTTCGTGTCAGGGGTCAGCGCACCCGCGGGGCGGGCACGAGTTCGACGATCTCGATGTCGGCGCTGTGGACGGTGAGGCCGGTGAGCGCCTCCACCGTCGCGGTGACGTGCGCCCGGACCTCCTCCGCCGTCCGCGCGAGGGGTGACGGGTAGGCGACGGCGATCTCCAGGCGCAGCGCGACGCGGGAACCCCCGCGCCGTACCCCGGCCCGTGCCGGTCCGCGCCCCGCCAGCCCCCCGAGCCGTTCGGCGAGGGGGCGGACACGGGGGTGCTCGGCCGCGGCCGTGAGCGCCACGCGCTCCACCACCCGGTCGGCGACGGTCGTGGCACCCCGCTCCTCCGGCGGGGCCGTGGAGGGCCCCGCGGGTGCTCCCCCGCGGAGGGGGGAGCGCGCCGCGTGCGCCCGCCGGCCCGGCGCCCCGGCGGGGATCACCGGCGGTCACCTCGTTCGCGCCGGGTGAACAGTTCGGCGAGGTCCACCTCGCCCGCGTACGCCCGTCCGGCCAGGAACCCGGCCGTCCCGAGTACGAGGACGAGGAGGAAGGCCCCGAAGCCGCCGATGGCGGCGGCGAGACCGAGGACCGCTCCGAAGGCGAGTCCGACGATCGGCCACATGGGTCCCGCTCCTCCTCTCGTCCCTGCGGCCGGCCCCCGGTCCGGGGACCGGCCGGTTCTCATCGGACCCTCGGCTCTGCGGCGGGCTGCTCCTCGCCCTCGTCGGGGAGGTGGATGTCGTCGACGGCCACGTTGACCTCGGTGACCTCCAGTCCCGTCATGCGCTCCACGGCGGTGATGACGTTGCGCCGTACCGCGCCCGCGAGGTCGGGGATGGAGACCCCGTACTCGACGACCAGGTTGATGTCGACGGCCGCCTGGCGCTCGCCCACCTCGACGGCCACGCCGCGCGCGGCGGTGTTCGTGGAGGTCGAACCGGGGATGCGCTCACGGACGGCGTCGAAGGCGCGGGCGGCCCCGCCGCCCATCTGGTGCACGCCCCGGACCTCGCGGGCGGCCATGCCGGAGATCTTGGCGACCACGTGGTCGGCGATCGACGTGCGTCCGTTGCCGGAGCCCGCCTCCCGGTCGCGGTCGGTGCGGGCGGGGGCCGAGGCGTCCCGCAGCGGGGCGAGACCGCCGCCGGCCACCGCCTCGTCACCGCGGTTCCCGTCGTTCTGAGCGCTCTTCGCGGTCATGGGCCGTTCTCCTTCGTCGGTGGGATGCGTCTTGCGTTGTCGCTTCGTCACAGGGGAGGACACGGGGAACGGGCCCGGGCTCACGCCCTCTCTTGTGTGACCTGCATCACTATCAGGATAGGAGCATCGGGGCGGTGCTGTGCGTGTTCGATCGAAAACCTAGGGTAGTTTCGCTGTGCGCGTGTACTGGGAGGGGTGGCCTTACCACCGATGCACAGGGAAACCGCACTGCCGGAGAGCGTGCTCGTGGAGCGCGCCCAGGACGGGGACGACCGGGCCTTCGAGATCCTCGTCCGCAGGCACCAGGACACCGTCTACCGGATCGCCCTCCGCGTGGTGGGCGACCCCGGCGACGCCCGCGACGCCGCCCAGGAGGCCCTGGTCACGGCCTGGCGCAAGCTCCCCGAGCTCACCGACCCCCAGAGCTTTCCCGCCTGGCTCCACCGGATCGTGGGCCGGCGCGCGCTGAACGTCCTGAGGGCCAGGAGGCCGGAGGCGCCCGTCGAGGACGACGAGGGGTTCGCCGCCCCCGGCCCCGGGCCGGTGGGGGAGGCGATCGCGGGCGACCTCCGGGAGGCGCTGTTCAACGCGCTCTCGGGGCTCCCGCCCCCGCAGAGGACCTGCTGGGTCCTGCGCGAGATGGAAGGATTGGGTTATGAAGAGATAGCGGCGATCGTCGACACGACCCCGACCGCCGTGCGTGGACGCATTCACCGCGCGCGTACCCATCTCGTGGAGGCGCTTGAGCCATGGCGGTAGACCCGTCCGACGACCACGACCGGCTCCCCTGCGGGAATTCGGTGGACGCCCTCCTGCGACACCTGACGTCCGGGGAGCCCACACCGCACGAGTCCGCCTGCGAGTACTGCCGGGAGCAGGCGGAGGAGCTGCGCCCCCTCGTCTCGGCGGTCCGGCGGACCGGTGACCAGGAGGTCAGCGCGCCCCCCGGCCTGCTGGCGGACGTGATGCGCGCCGTGCGCGCGGAGAGGCGCACCGGCGGCACCGTCGTCCTGTCGGGCCCCGGGCCCGGGGGCACCGAGGTCCGGGAGACCGCCGTGGCCGCCATGCTGCGCGCCTCCGTCGAGTCCGTCCCCGGCGTGGTCGTGGGCCGCTGCCGGGTCGAGCAGACGCCGGAGGGGCTCGTCGTCCTGGCCACGGCGCGGGTGGGCCTCGGCCTGCCGATCGTCGAGGCCGCCGAGGAGGCGCGGCGCGCCATGCGCTCCCTGGTGGAGGACCGGCTGGGGCTGCGCGCGGCCCGCGTGGACATCGACGTCGTCGACCTCGACGACCCCGCGGGATAGCCGCGCCGGGCAGACCGCCGGTGCGCCTCCGCACCGACCCGCCGCGGTCCCCGGGCCGCCCCTCCCCCGGTCTTCCGGCGGGCTCCGCACCCGCCCCTCCCCGGCCTTCCGGCGGGCTCCGCACCGCGCCTCCTGGCCGTCCGGCGGCCCGGTCCGGCCGATCGGGGGATGCCCGGCCGCGTCCCCGCGCGCCACCCTTGGCCGGAGGGTACGCCGAGGAGAGGACGCACGAGATGGACGCCACAGCGGTGCCGTCGGCGCGAGGGGAGCGCCGACTCGCCCCCGACCTGGCGCGGGGGTTCATGCTGCTGCTCATCGCCATGGCCTACGCCGGGGTGTACGCGGGGGCGGGCTTCGGCACGGACGGCTCCGGAGCGGCTCCGCTCGACAGGGGCGCGGCCTTCGCGACCACGCTGCTGCTGGACAACCGGGCGTTCCCGATGTTCGCGATCCTGTTCGGCTACGGACTGGCGTGGACGGTCGCCCGCCAGTCCGCGCGAGGCGCGCCCGAGGCCGAGGTCCGCCGCCTGCTCCGCAGGCGCGGGCTCTTCCTCCTGCTGTTCGGCTTCGTGCACGCGCTGCTGGTGTTCCCCGGCGAGATCCTCGCCTCCTACGGCGTCGCCGCACTGGTCACCGGGTGGCTGCTGCTGCGTTCCACCCGGGCCGTGACGCGCGCGGCCGTGGCGTTCGCCGCGCTCTACGCGGTGACCGTCCCCCTGGCGATGGTCGGGATGAGCCTGGGCACCGCCGGCGCCGAGGGCGGCGAGGTGTACGCCGTCGCGGGGTACCTCACCGCCGGGGACTGGGCGGCCCGCCTGATCGGGCTCCCGTTCGGACCGGTGTTCGTCGCGATCGCCTACCCGCTGTTCCTGCTGGTGGTGCTCGGCTACCGGGCGGGCCGCGCGGGGCTGCTGGACGACCCGGAGGCGCACAGGGGGCTGCTGGCGCGTGTCGCGGCGGCCGGTGTGGCCGTGTCCGTCGCTGGAGCCCTGCCCTCCGCACTCACGGCGGTGGGCGCACTGGAGCCGGGAGCGGTCGCGCAGGGCCTGATGATGGCGCTCCAGGTGCTGACCGGTGTCTTCGGAGGGGCCGGGTACGCGGCCCTGTTCACGCTGTGGGCGATCCGCCTGGACCGCGGCCGGGGGCCGCTGACCCGCACCGTCGCGGCGGTGGGAGAGCGCTCCCTGACCTTCTACATCCTCAACTCGGTGCTGGTCGCGGCCGTGCTCCACCCCGACCTCGCGGGGATGGGGCCGAGGGTGGGAGGTTTCGGCGCGCTGGTCGTCGCGGCCCTGGTCTGGCTGGTCGGCCTCGGCCTGGCCGCGTGGCTCGCCGGGTCGGCGCGTCCCGGACCCCTGGACGCGCTCATGCGCCGTCTCGTGCACGGAGGCCGGCGCCGCGCAGGGCCGCACGCGGGCTGAGCCCGCAGGCCACGCCCACCTCGTACGGCGTCCTCGCACGGCGGGGCCCGGGCCGCCCC
Organism: Nocardiopsis sp. NPDC055824; assembly: GCF_053616335.1. Lineage (NCBI taxonomy): Bacteria > Bacillati > Actinomycetota > Actinomycetes > Streptosporangiales > Nocardiopsidaceae > Nocardiopsis > Nocardiopsis sp. NPDC055824. The sequence continues at coordinate 571 of NZ_JBSHDN010000171.1, read as the reverse complement.
GCGGGCGCGGCGGCCCCCGGGCCTTCCCGGGACCCGGGCGCGCCGTCGGCCGGGGCCGCGTCCGACCCGGCCCCGTCGTCCGGGCGGGGCACGAGCGCGAGCATGATCAGGGAGAGCCCGACGGCGCTGATCAGCGCCAGCGCGAGCATCATCCCGGGGGACCGCCAGACCGCGTCGACCCCTCCGGGGCCGGTCCCCGGGACTCCGAGGCCGACTCCGGCCCCGATCGACGTCAGGCCCTGGACGGGGAAGCCCGCCAGGCCGCCGGCGATCTCGGCGGCGGCCAGGACCGTCACGGCACCGGCGGCGGCCCTGACGGCGAACAGGGGGCCGCGGCGGAGGAGGCGCGGTCGGGATTGCGCCCCCCGGCGCGCCCCGGGGGACGCGTTGCGGGCTCCGGCAGCGGTTCCGGTCGGCTCGATGTCGGTCACGTCGCGCACCTCGTGGATCGTCGCGTGCGAGTGGTCGCACCTCGCTTGCACTCCACCCCGTGGAACGGTGACGAACGTCCGGATCATCGCAGGTGGAGTGCGGTTTCGCTCACACCCTCCAGGTGTTCCCGGAGCGATGC
>NZ_JBSHDN010000170.1:0-14275 GCF_053616335.1 Nocardiopsis sp. NPDC055824 | reverse complement strand
GGCCGGGCTCCGCGTGCGTCCGCGCCGTGGACGGAGAGGCCTCCCCGTGAACCGGGGTGGTCACGGGGGCCATCGGCGCGGACGTCTTCCGGGGCTGGTCTCGGTGGGGCGGTCGCGGGGGACCGGGGGCGGGGACGGGGGAGGCCGGAGGTGCGGCGAGGGGGTCGCGGCCCTTCGGGGCGGTGTCACCTCAGGAGGGCGTCGAAGTCACCGGTCTTGGCGCCGCGGACGAAGGCCTCGATCTCGGCGGGGGTGTACACGAGCGCCGGCCCCTGGGGGTCGCGGGAGTTGCGCACGGCGATGTCCCCGTCCGGGAGCGCGGCGACCTCGACGCAGTTCCCGTCCGGATTGCTCCAGCTGCTCTTGGTCCAGACGACCTTGGGCAGCCGGCTCGCGGGAACGCCGTTGTAGATCGGATGCATCTCAACCTCCTGGAACTTCGGGGGGACTCGTGAGCGGGGATCTGTCCACACGCGGTAGATCCTTCACCGCGCCCGTCGTGTCTCGCCACCGGGCCCGCCTTGCGGGCGGACGCCCTGTGGGGGGCGAACCGTCCCGTGGTGGGTTGTTTCGTCCCGGTGCGAGTCAGAGCGTAGCTCATGCACGTGCATTGGTGATTACGTCCGTAAGTACCTATGCAAGGACGGCGGGTGATTCGGGTTCGAAACCGCACGTCACACCTAACGTGGGGGAGAGGCGCGCGGTTCTCCGGGGCCGGATCGTTCTCCACTCGTGGCCGAAGCCGGTCAGCCGGGAACCCGTTCCGGGAGCGCAAAGCGAACGCCCGGGCGCTGAGAGCGACCGGGCGTGCGGCGGAGGGTGCGGGGAGGCGGGGAGGGTCAGGGGTAGCGCTCCAGGAAGCCGCGGAGGATCTCCTCGGTCGCGGTGGGCGGCGGCGCCTGGGTGGCGAGGTGGTCCATCGTCTGGGAGTAGCGGTTGGTGTCCTCGTACTTGTCGAAGTACAGGGCGCTGCTCAGCTGCTCCAGGTAGACCACGTCGGGCAGCTGCGGGGTGGGGAACCGCAGGATGCTGAACGGGCCGCCCGCGGCGGGGTGCCCGCCCATCGCGAAGGTCGCGATCTGGATGGTGATGTTGGGGCGCCGGGCCATCTCGATCAGGTGCTCGACCTGGCCGCGCATCACCTCGGCGTCGCCGTAGGGGCGGTGCAGGACGGCCTCGTCGATCACGGCCCACAGACGCGGGGCCTGGGGTTCCACGAATCTGCGCTGGCGGTGCATGCGCATCATCACCCGGCTGTCGACGTCCTCCTCGGAGGTGGCCGTCCGGGACAGCCGGATGACCGAGCGGGCGTAGTCCTCGCTCTGGAGCAGCCCCGGGACGAACTGGACCTCGTAGGTGCGGATGATCGAGGCGGACTCCTCCAGGCCGACGTAGACGCCGAACCACTGGGGCAGCACGTCGCCGTACTTGTGCCACCAGCCCTGGGCGTTGGCGCTGGAGATCAGGCCGAGGAGGGCCTCGCGCTGCTGGGGGTCGTCCACCCCGTAGAGCTGGAGGAGGTCGTCCACGTCCCGGCGCTTGAAGCTGACCTGGCCGAGCTCCATGCGGCTGATCTTGGCGTGGGAGGCCCGGATGGCGTATCCGGCGTCGTGCCGCGAAATGCCCTTCTCCTGGCGGAGCCGCCGGAGCTGGGTTCCGAGGAGAATGCGGAGGACGGTGGGGCCACCACTGGAATTGGCCAGAAAATCTTGAGTGACCTGGAGATTCGTTGCGTGATCGGCGACCACATCGCCTCCTGTGTAGCGGCTTTGGCCCGTAGCGACCGCTCAGTATACCCACGCGTCCGAGGTTGCGGACAGGGGCGAGGGGGGATTGGTTCGTGGCCTAAGCGCCTCTTCTGGGCTTGGAGTAAACGCGCGTCCCCGTGTGGGAATTCTTTGACGAGGATCTACCGATAAGGGTCGTTCGTCCTATAGTCTTGCCCGGACGTTGAACTGCACGTGCATCCGTGTCTTACAGATGTAAGCCACAGGGGGTCGCGTCAGGCAAGTCCGCGCGAACCCGCCATCACACTCGTGAGGACCGTGATGAACGCAGAGCTGGTGTCCTCGGAGCTGGACTCCGGGCCGTCCTGGAGTCGTCCCTCCCTCGCGGAGGCGTCGGACGACCTCCCGTCCTGGTGGAACCACCCGCCGTGCCGCCTCGCCGTCGGCCAGGCCTCCCGGTCCCAGGAGGGCGCCGCCAGGGCGTTCGGCTCCGTCCCCGGCTCGGTCCGCCGGGCACGCGACTTCGCCGCGTCCGTCCTGGAGGAGTGGGGCGCCGAGGGCGTGCAGGAGGACGTCCGGCTGATCGTCTCCGAGCTCGTCGGCAACTCCTGCCGCCACGCCGTGGCGGGGGAGGGGGACCCCGCCGGCGTTCCGGTGGTGGTCGAACTGCGCCGCCTGGGCGAGCGCGGCGGGATCCTGTGCATGGTCGCCGACGAGAGCGCGAAGGCGCCGGTCAAGATGGACGCGCACCACTTCGCCGAGTCCGGCCGCGGCCTCGGACTGGTCGCGGCGTTCAGCCGCGAATGGGGCTGGAACCCGCTCGGCCGCGGCGGCAAGGTCGTCTGGGCCGTGTGCGGCGGCGAGGACTGACCCACCCCGCAACCGCGCGGCCGCGGTGCCTCGGGAGCTGTGGACGACGCGGCGGAGCCGCCCGGGAAGAGTAGGCTGTCAACGCATGTCGGTATTTGACCGACCGCGTCGTGACAGGACTTTCCCACACCCCATCCCGGGAGCGAGGCGTGGCCGTGCTGGACACGGAACAGGACCAGTTCCTCTGCGACGGGACCACCACCGTCGTCGGACTGACCGGTGAGATCGACATCGCCACCGCGGAGAGGGCGCTCGCCCGGATCGCCGCGGCCACGGCGGACGGCTGCGTCGTCGTCGACCTGTCCGCCGTGGAGTTCATCGACGCCTCCGGCGTCAACATGCTCGTCCGCGCACTGCGCGGAGCCACGAGGGTCCAGCACCACCTCCTCCTGGCCGGGCCCACCCGCCAGCTCTCGCGGATCCTCGACGTCCTGGGCCTGCGCGACGTCCTGGCGACCCACGACGGCGTCGCCGCGGCGGTCGCCGCCCACGCGGCGCCCCGCCACGGACACCCGCCCGGCGCCCTGCGCTGACCCGGCCCCCTCGGCGGGCGCCCCGGCGGCCGGACGCCGCACGCGAAGGGGGCGCCCCCGGCGGCCGTGCCGGAAGCGCCCCCAGGAGGGATGTCCCCCCTACTCGACCGTGACGCTCTTGGCCAGGTTGCGCGGCTGGTCCACGTCGTTGCCCTTGGCCAGGGCCAGCTCGCACGCGAACACCTGCATCGGGATCGTCGCGACGACCGGCTGGAGCAGGGTCGGCACCGCCGGGATCTCGATGAGCACGTCCGAGTACGGGCGCACCGCCTCGTCGCCCTCCTCGGCGATCACGATGGTGCGGGCGCCGCGGGCGCGCACCTCCTGGATGTTCGACACGATCTTGTCGTGCAGCACGCTGCGGCCCTTCGGGGAGGGCACCACGACGACGACCGGCAGGCCGTCCTCGATCAGCGCGATCGGGCCGTGCTTCAGCTCGCCGGCCGCGAACGCCTCGGCGTGCATGTACGCCAGCTCCTTGAGCTTGAGCGCGCCCTCCATCGCCACCGGGTAGCCCACGTGGCGGCCCAGGAACAGCACCGTGTCGGCGTCGGAGAGCGAGCGGGCCAGCTCGCGGACCGGCTCCACCGTCTTCAGGACCTTGTCGACCTGCTCCGGCATCGTGGCGAGCTGGGCGATGACCGCCGTGATCTCGTCGCCGAACTTCAGCCCGCGCACCTGGGCCAGGTACAGGCCGACGAGGTAGCAGGCGATCAGCTGGGTCATGAAGGTCTTGGTGGCGGCCACCCCGACCTCGGGGCCCGCGTGCGTGTACAGGACGCCGTCGGACTCGCGGGGGATGGTCGACCCGTTCACGTTGCAGATCGCCAGCACGCGGGCGCGCTGCTCCCGGGCGTAGCGGACCGCCATCAGGGTGTCCATGCTCTCGCCGGACTGGGAGATCGCGATGACCAGGGTCTGCTGGTCCAGGATCGGGTCCCGGTAGCGGAACTCGCTGGCCACCTCGACCTCGCACGGGATGCGGCACCAGTGCTCGATGGCGTACTTGGCGATCAGGCCCGCGTGGTACGAGGTCCCGCAGGCGATGATGACGATCTTCTCGACGGAGCGCAGGTCCTCCGGGGTCAGCCGCATCTCGTCCAGGGTCAGCAGCCCGTCGACCGACAGGCGGCCCAGGAGCGTGTCGGCCACCGCGCGCGGCTGCTCGACGATCTCCTTGAGCATGAAGTAGTCGTAGCCGCCCTTCTCGGCGGCGGACGCGTCCCAGTCGACGTGGTACTCGCGGACCTCGACGGGGTTGCCCTCGTAGTCGGTGACGACCACGGAGTCCGGCCGCAGCTCGACCACCTGGTCCTGGCCCAGCTCGACCGCCTCGCGGGTGTGCGCGATGAACGCGGCCACGTCGCTCGCCAGGAAGTTCTCGCCCACGCCGCGGCCGACGACCAGCGGCGAGTTGCGACGGGCGGCCACCACCAGGTCGGGGTCGTCCACGGACGTCGCGACCAGGGTGAAAGCGCCCTCCAGCCGCTTGCACACCGCGCGCATGGCCGCGGGCAGGTCCCCGTCGCCGCGCTCGGCCAGCTCGGTGCTGAGCAGGTGCGCGGTCACCTCGGTGTCGGTCTCGGAGAGGAACTTGCAGCCCTGCTCCTCCAGCTCCAGGCGGAGCGCCGCGAAGTTCTCGATGATGCCGTTGTGGACGATCGCGACACGTCCGCCGTTGTCCACGTGGGGGTGGGCGTTGACGTCGTTCGGGGCACCGTGGGTGGCCCAACGCGTGTGCCCGATACCGGCCCCCTCGCCGGAGATCGGCCGTTCCTCCAGGGCCCGGCGCAGGTTGGCGAGCTTGCCCGCGCGCTTCTCCGTGCGCAGGGCGCCGTCGCCCAGCACCGCCACACCCGCGGAGTCATATCCGCGGTACTCCAACCTTGCGAGGCCGTCCACGACGACCTGAAGCGCCGGTTGCGGCCCGACGTAGCCAACGATTCCGCACATGGCCGCCAGCGTAGGCGAAAAAGGACGCCGGATCGACCAACCACCTACCCATACCACTGGTTGTTTTCGCAGGTGGCGGTATAGACCATTTGGTGCATGGGGGCCATACCACGCAGGTGGGGGGCATGCGGGGGCGCCGAGTGGAACCGATTTCCCCCGGCTCGCGACCCGCCGAAAAACCTTTGGAGACACCACCGTGAACGTGTGGTTTCGGGCACGTTCCGCCCCGGTTCGGGGCTAGCGGGGACCGGCTGCCGAATCCGGACGACCCCCTCGTCTAGGGTGGTCATTCGTGTCTCACACGACGAAGAACGGCCTCTCCTCACCGTACGTGGAGCTGGACCGGGCGGCCTGGGCGGCCCTGCGGGCCTCCACACCCCTCTCCCTGACAGAGGCCGACCTGGCAGAGCTCCGCGGTACCACCGACCCCACCTCCCTGGAGGACGTGCGGGACGTCTACCTGCCGATGTCGCGCCTGCTGAACCTCTACGTGGGCGCGACCCAGCAGCGGCACGCCGCCGTCCGCGCCTTCCTCGGCGAGGCGGACCGCCCGGCGCCGTTCATCATCGGCGTCGCGGGCAGCGTCGCCGTGGGCAAGTCCACCACGGCGCGGCTCCTGCGCTCCCTCCTCGCGCAGTGGCCCAACCACCCGAACGTGGAACTGGTCAGCACCGACAACTTCCTGTACCCCAACTCCGTCCTGGAGTCGCGGGGGCTCATGCGGCGCAAGGGCTTCCCGGAGAGCTACGACCGCCGCGCGCTCGTGCGCTTCGTGTCGGAGATGAAGGCCGGGGCCGACCGCATCGACATCCCCGTCTACTCCCACCTGAACTACGACATCGTCCCGGGCGAACGGCAGTCCGTGCACCGCCCCGACATCCTCATCGTCGAGGGCATCAACGTCCTCCAGCCCGCCACCGCGGGACGCCTGGCCGTGGCCGACTTCTTCGACTACTCCATCTACGTCGACGCCAAGGTCGAGAACATCCGCAACTGGTACCTCGACCGCTTCCGCGAACTGCGCCGGACCGCGTTCTCCGACCCCCGCTCCTACTTCCACCACATGGCCACCACCATCCGCGAGGAAGAGGCCCTGGAGTTCGCCGCCAACACCTGGCGCACCATCAACGAGGTCAACCTCGTCGAGAACATCCGCCCGACGCGGGGGCGCGCCACCCTCATCCTCTACAAGGGGGACGACCACCGCGTCCGGCGGGTGCGGCTGCGCAAGACCTGACGGTGTTCTCGGCGAGCTCGCAGGCTCGCTGCGCGGGCTCGGGGCGTCGGAAGCCAGGGGCCTTCGTCGTCGTCTGCGCCTGTCGCTCGTTCCTCGCTCGCGGCTTGTCTCCTCCTGCAGGACCCTGGCACGCCCCTCGGTGTTCTCGGCGAGCTCGCAGGCTCGCTGCGCGGGCTCGGGGCGTCGGAAGCCAGGGGCCTTCGTCGTCGTCTGCGCCTGTCGCTCGTTCCTCGCTCGCGGCTTGTCTCCTCCTGCAGGACCCTGGCACGCCCCTCGGTGTTCTCGGCGAGCTCGCGGGCTCGCTGCGCGGGAGGCCGGTTTGGCCGGGGCCGGACGGCGGGTTAGTGTGGTCTCTCTTTTCGGCCGCGCCCCTGCACCGGGTGTCGTGCGCTCTCAAGGATCGGAACGAACCGGGCCCCTCGCGGGCTCCGGGGCGGGACCAGCGCACGCGCGTCGCCGCGCCACTGTCCCGCCGAACCTCCCGAGGTCTTCGTCATGACCACCACCGATCCCTCCGTGCCCTCGAACGACGCGCTCCAGGCCGAACGCGACCGGCTCACCGCCGCCCGCGAGGCCCTGCGGCGGATGCGCGAGGAGGTCGCCGGCAGCGAACTCGTGCTGGGCGACGTCGTCAACGACAAGGTCACCAACGCGGCCCTCCGCCGCGGCCGCGAGCGGCGCCTCGCCGCCCTGGCCGAGGTGCCGGGCGCGCCCCTCTTCTTCGGCCGCCTCGACTTCGACCCCGGCACCGTCTTCTTCGACGACGACCCCGGCGGCGCCCCCGCCCCGGACGGCTCCGCCGACGCCGACCGCGTCCAGATCGGCCGCCGCCACATCCACGACAGGTCCGGGCGCCCCATGGTCCTGGACTGGCGCGCCCCGATCTGCGTCGCCTACTACCGGGCCTCGCCCCAGGACCGGATGTCCGTCCGGGTCCGGCGCCGCTACGGCTTCACCACCGTCACCCCGGGACCGGACGCCGAACCCGAGGCGCTGCTCACCGCCTTCGAGGACGAGGCGCTGACCGACGCCCCGCCCGAGGCCGGCCAGGGCGGGGGCGAACTCCTGAACGCGGAGATCGAGCGCCCCCGCACCGGCCCCATGCGCGACATCGTCGCCACCATCCAGCCCGAGCAGGACGACCTCGTCCGCGCACCGCTCGGCACCACCCTGTGCGTCCAGGGGGCGCCCGGCACCGGCAAGACCGCGGTGGGCCTGCACCGCATCGCCTTCCTCCTCTACACGGAGCGCGAACGGCTGTCCCGCAGCGGTGTGGCCATCATCGGGCCCAACCGCTCCTTCCTCTCCTACATCCACGACGTCCTGCCCGCGCTCGGCGAGGTCGACGTCCACCAGACCACCGTCACCGAGCTGCTCACCCGCGACCTGCCCGAGCGCTCCCGCCCCGCGGCCGGGTGGATCGGACGGGTCGAGGAGCCCGCCGCCGCCCGGGTCAAGGGCCGGGCGCGCATGGCCGAGGTCCTGCGCCGCGACCTGTGGTCCCACCTGCGCACCCCGGAGGAGGCCGTCATGGTCCGCCGCGGTTCGCGCCGCTGGCGCCTGTACCCGGAGGACCTGCGCCCGCTCCTGGACGAGCTCGCCGAGCGGGGCGTCGCCTACGGCTCCGGTCGGGAACTCCTCTCCCACCGCATCGCCCACGCCGTCCTGAGCCTCATGGAGGGCGAGGGGGAGGCGTGCGACGACCGCACCCACGCGCAGGTGCGCCGCGATCCGGCCGTGCGGTCCGCGGTCACCGCCATGTGGCCCAAGGCCGACCCGATCAAGCTCGTGCTCGGCCTGCTCACCGACCCCGAACGGCTCGCCCGTGCCGCCGACGGCCTCCTGAGCCCGGAGGAGCAGGCCGCCGTCCTCCTCCCGGGGCGGCCCCGCGGCCCCCGGAGCGCCCGCTGGTCGGAGGAGGACCTGGCACTCATCGACGAGGCCTCGGCCCTGATCGGGCGCCCCGCCGGTCTCGGCCACATCGTGGTGGACGAGGCGCAGGACCTGAGCCCGATGCAGTGCCGCGCCGTGGGCCGCCGGTGCGCCTCGGGCTCGCTCACGGTCCTCGGCGACATCGCCCAGGGCACCAGCCCCTCGGCCGCCGCGAACTGGTCCACGCTCCTGGAACACCTCGGCAAGCCCACCGGCCACCTCAGGGTCCTGGACCGGGGGTACCGCGTCCCGGCCCAGATCATCGACTTCGCGGCCCGGCTCCTGCCCGCCATCGCCCCCGGGCTCGGCGCCCCGGTGGCGGTGCGCCGCTCACCCGGGTCGCTCCGTGTCACCCCGGCGGCCGGAGGGCTGGCGGCGGCCGTGGCGGACGCGTGCCGCACCGCACTGGAGGGGGAGGGCTCCGTCGGCCTCATCGCCGCCGACGCCGGCCTCGCCGCGCTGAGGGCGGACCTCGCCGCCGAGGGCCTGCCCGTACCGCTGCTCGGGGAGGACGGCGCCGGGCTGGACGCGAGCCGCCTGGTGGCCGTGCCCGCGTCCCTCGCCAAGGGCCTGGAGTTCGACGCCGTCGTGGTCGCCGAGCCCGCCGCGGTGGTCGACGCGGAGGAACGGGGCGTGAACCGGCTCTACGTGGTGCTCACCCGGGCGGTCAGCACACTGCACGTGGTGCACGAGCGCCCCCTCCCGGAGGCGCTGCGCGACGCCGTCACGGGCTGAGGTCCGCGGGCCGGGCGGGCCCGGTGCGCCTCCACGGGCCGCGCAGGAGCCCCGCGGCGAGCAGCCACAGCGCGACCGTCACCAGGTGGGCGCGCTCCAGCAGGCCGGGGGCGGCGCCGGGGCCGTCCCCGGCCGCCGCCGCGTACACCCGGAAGGCCAGGACCAGGACGGCGACGGCGGCCACCGCCTGGAGCACCGCCACGACCGCGACGAGCGGCCACGCCCGGTCCCCGGCCCGGTACCGGTCCACCGCCAGCATCGCGACCCCGACCAGCGCGGCGAGGATGGCGACCAGGGCGAACACGCCCTGGGCCGCGGTCGTGCCGCCCGCCCCCTCCGCCAGCGACTCCGCCGCGCACGCCGCGTCGGTGGCCACCACGCACCGCCCGGGCAGCACCGCCGCCACCAGCGAGGCGGCGCCGAACACGGCCATGGACCACCACGAGACCGTGAGCCACGGGACGGTCTCCCGGGCTCCCATGGCCAGCCCCAGCGCGGCGGCGACCACCACCAGGATGGCGGCCACGCGGTGCGCGCTGTCCAGGAAGCGGCCGAAGGCCGCGTCCGGGTCCGCCAGCGCGCCCTGGGCGGCCGTCCCGCCGCCGGGGAGGACGACTTCCAGCGTCCACAGGCTGTAGGCGACGGCGGCCGCGACCGCGGCGACCCTGCCGTCCCTGGAGTCCCAGTGCAGCTGCCCGGAGTTTGGCATCGTGCCCCCTGCTCTCACGGTTGTCCCACCCGTCCCCCGGGCGGGACACACCGGCGAGGTCGCCGTCGAAACACCGCTGTCCTGGGACCCTACGCTTTTCGGGACCCGACGTCACCCAACTCGCGGCGGCACTGTTATCCGCGGTTGAGTGTTCACCCGGCATCATCGGGGGACACCGGCGGACACGCGGGATACGGGACGACCGACGAGAAGGGCGCACGCATGGACGGCGCATCCACGACGCGATGGGTGATCGTGGGGGTCGACGGCACGGAGTCCAGCCGCCACGCGCTGGAATGGTCGGCGCACCAGGCGGCGCTGCGGGGTCTCGGTCTGCGGATCGTCGCCGCCGCCGGGCCGGTGGCCTCGGCGGGCGTCTTCGGCGGGCACGGGTGGACCGATCGGGCGGAGCCCCCCGACGAGACCGACACGCAGAACACCGAGAAGCTGCTGGGGTACGCCGGCGACTGGGTCGGGCGGCTCTTCCCCGAACTCCGTGTGGAGACCCGCCTGTCGTACGCGCGCCCGGTGGAGGCGCTGCTGGCGGAGGCGGCCGCGGAGGGCGCCGTCGCCGTGGTCGTGGGGTCGCGCGGCCTGAGCGGGATCGTCGCGGCGTTCGTCGGTTCCGTGGGCATCGAACTGGCCGCCCGCTCGCCCGTCCCCGTGGTGGTGCTGCCCCGCGACCACGCCGCGGCGCACGGGGTGCGCGGCCGGGTGATCGTCGGCGTCGACGGGTCCGAACCCAGCAGGAGGGCGGCGCACTTCGCCTTCGGGCAGGCGGAGTTCGCCGGGGCCGAACTGGTCGCGGTGAGCGCCTGGCAGCCCCTGGTGGCGTTCGCCGCCGCGACCGGGCCGATCCCGCCGGAGCTGTTCGACGACGCGACCGCGGCGGAGGCGGCCCGCCAGGCACTGGAGGACGAGTTGGCGGACGCCCGCCTGAACCACCCGGGCGTGGCGGTGAGCACCCGGGTCGTGCGCGCGCACCCGGTGGTGGCCCTCCTGGAGGAGGCCACGCCCGCCGACCTCATCGTGGTGGGGTCGCGCGGACGCGGGGGGTTCCGGGGGCTGCTGCTCGGGTCGGTGAGCCACTCCGTCCTGCACGGCGCGCGCGGCCCGGTCGCGATCCTGCGGTGACCCCCGGGGGCGGACGCGCGCCGGGGCGCGGCCCTTCGTGAAGGGCGCGGTCCCGGCCGCGTAAAGGCGTTTCCGTCGGCTCGCTCCGGTGAAACGATTTCCGGCGGCCGAACAATCGCGGCCCCTATTCTGCGGATATCCGGCGGCCGGATCGAATGGGGAGGCCGGGCGGCCGGCACGGGACGCGGGAGCGGGGTCCGAAGGGGCCGGATCCGCGGCAGGGCCCGTGGTGCGGGAGGCGCCCGCACTGCCGGTGCCCGCGCCCGGGGCGCAGGTTTTTTCGCGCGAAGCCGCAGTTCAGCGGAGAGCCCGGGAAAAGGCTTCCTATTTTACTCGCGGGACAAGGTCCGCGTCGTCCATACTCTTTTCACTTGCAGTGGCCGCGCCGAACAGCAGAGCAGTCGAGAATCGACGGGGGAAGTCGTGAACGGTTCCGCGAAGGGCGTCCTCGCCGCCGGAATGGCCGTGTCATGGCTGCTCACCGGTTGCGGCGCCGGCGCCGCAACCGGTGAGGAGGAGCCCGCCGGGCCCGTCGCGGCGACCGGCACCCCCGAGGCGACCGAGTCGGAGGAGCAGAGGGCGGCACTGGTCGACGGCCAGGCCACCCTGTCCGCCGCCGACCACCCCGTGCTCGGCCTCCTGCTCACCGACGGCGGGGGCAACACGCTCTACCTGTTCACCGAGGACGAGGGGGCCGGCCCCACCTGCGTCGAGGAGTGCGCCGCACTGTGGGAGCCCCTGCGCACCGCGGCCGGGACCGAGGCCGTCCCGATGACCGCCGAGGGCGTGCGCCCCGAGCTGGTCGCGGCGGTTCCCCGGCTGGACGGGGCGCCCCAGGTCACCTACGCCGAGTGGCCGCTCTACACCTACACGGGCGACGCGGCGCCGGGTGAGGCCAACGGCCAGGGCGCCGACGGGGCCTGGTTCGCGCTGGACGTCTACGGCGGGACGATCACCATCCCCGCCGCGGCCCCCCAGGGCTGACCGCCCCCGCGCCGGACCGCCCCGGCGCTCCCGGACCCGACGCCCGCGCGCCTCGCGGCGTCCCCGCTTCCCGCTTCCCGCTCCCGGGCCCGACCCGGCCTCCGTGCGCCGCCCCGGCTGCCTCCGCGCGCCTCGCGGCGCTCTCCGACCGATCCCGCCTCCCCCCGCCCCCGACGCCTGCGCGACCGGGTCCGGCCGGTCCGGACGGCCTTCTCCGCCGCCCACCCCTCCCGTCCGCGTCCTGGGCGGACCGGCCCCGCGCGGCGGTCCGTGCGCGCCCACATGGGCGGATCCGCGATGGGTCCCGAGGCGCCCGCGCCACAGGTCTAGTGGCGGCCCCGGTACCCGGAGACCGGTATGTGACGAAGAGCACGGTGTGTCGGGAGCGAGGGGGCGGTCTCCGTCCCGACAGGGGAAACCGGCTCCCAGCTGTGTCGGAACGGAGAGCGAACGCGACGTTTCCTGCGCCTTGGTGGACCACCCGAATCCCTTGCTGTGCAGTGGAAACCGACTCTTCGGCATCACCGCTATAGACCATTGGCCTATACCAATTGGTCACTGCGGGGGGTCGTCGTTCATGATGCGAGAGATCTCGACTTTCGTAGAGGAGCCGCTGTGACTGCCGTGGGTATCGACGTGGGCGCCGCCCCGACCAAGCACGAGGAACTCGTCACCTGGGTCCGTGAGATCGCGGAACTCACCCGGCCGGACGAGGTCGTGTGGTGCGACGGCTCCGACGAGGAGTGGACCCGCCTGACCGACCAGCTGGTCGAGCAGGGCACCTTCACGCGCCTGAACCCCGAGAAACGCCCCAACAGCTTCTACTGCACCTCCGACCCCAGCGACGTCGCACGGGTCGAGGACCGTACCTACATCTGCTCCGAGCGCGAGCAGGACGCGGGCCCGACCAACAACTGGATCGCCCCCGACGAGATGCGCGCCACCTTCGGCGAGGTCTTCGCGGGCGCCATGCGCGGCCGCACCATGTACGTCGTCCCCTTCTGCATGGGCCCGCTGGGCGGCGACATCTCCCAGCTCGGCGTCGAGATCACCGACTCCCCGTACGTCGTCGTCTCCATGCGCATCATGGCCCGCATGGGCTCGGCCGCCCTGCGCCTCATCGAGGAGCGCGGCGAGTTCGTCAAGGCCGTCCACTCCGTCGGCGCCCCGCTGGAGCCCGGCCAGGAGGACGTCGCCTGGCCCTGCAACTCCACCAAGTACATCTCGCACTTCCCCGAGACCCGCGAGATCTGGTCCTACGGCTCCGGCTACGGCGGCAACGCCCTGCTCGGCAAGAAGTGCTACGCGCTGCGCATCGCCTCGGTGATGGCCCGCGACGAGGGCTGGCTCGCCGAGCACATGCTGATCCTCAAGGTCACCTCGCCCGAGGGCGCCTCGCACTACGTCGCCGCCGCCTTCCCGAGCGCCTGCGGCAAGACCAACCTCGCCATGCTCCAGCCGACCATCCCCGGCTGGAAGGTCGAGACCGTCGGCGACGACATCGCCTGGATGCGCTTCGACGCCCGGGGACGGCTGCGCGCCATCAACCCCGAGGCCGGCTTCTTCGGCGTCGCGCCCGGCACCGGCGCGAAGACCAACGCCAACGCCATCGACACGCTGTGGGGCAACAGCATCTTCACGAACGTCGCCCTGACCGACGACGGCGACGTGTGGTGGGAGGGCCTCACCGAGGAGGCGCCCGCCAACCTGACCGACTGGAAGGGCCGCCCCTGGACCCCGGACTCCGCCGAGCCCGCGGCCCACCCGAACTCCCGCTTCACCACCCCGGCGGGCCAGGCCCCGACCATCGCCGACGAGTGGGAGGACCCGGCCGGCGTGCCGATCTCGGCCATCCTCTTCGGAGGCCGCCGCGCCACCGCCGTGCCGCTGGTCAGCGAGTCCTTCGACTGGCAGCACGGCGTGTACCTGGGCGCCAACGTCTCCTCCGAGAAGACCGCGGCGGCCGAGGGCAAGGTCGGCGAGCTCCGCCGCGACCCGTTCGCCATGCTGCCCTTCTGCGGCTACAACATGGGCGACTACTTCGCCCACTGGCTGAAGGTCGGCGCCACGGCCGACCCGGCCGGGCTGCCGAGGATCTTCTACGTGAACTGGTTCCGCAAGGACGCCGACGGCCGCTTCGTGTGGCCCGGCTTCGGCGAGAACAGCCGCGTCGTCAAGTGGATCTTCGAGCGGCTGGAGGGCACGGCCGAGGCCGTGGAGACCCCGATCGGCTACCTGCCGACCGCCGACGGGATCGACACCGAGGGCCTGGACCTGTCCGACCGGGACCTGGAGTTCCTGCTCTCCGTCGACCGCGACGTGTGGAAGCAGGAGGCCGCCCTGGTGCCCGAGTTCTTCAAGACCTTCGGCGACCACCTGCCCGACGAGCTCTGGGACGAGTACCACGCCCTGCTGGCCCGACTGAACCGGTAGGCGTCCGAGCCGCCCCCTTCCGCGCACG
>NZ_JBSHDN010000169.1:0-14318 GCF_053616335.1 Nocardiopsis sp. NPDC055824 | reverse complement strand
GCCGGCGCCCGCGGCGCCCGCCCGGCCAACTCGGAGAACAGCTCCTCGTGCAGGCGCACGACGTTGGCCGGGTCGAACCGCTCGGAACCCAGGAGGGCCGCCGCGGACATCCGGCGGCGGAGGCCGTCGTCGGCCATCAGTGTGGACAACCCCTCGGCGATGCCCTGGGCCGACCGGTTGGGCACCAGCAGCCCGTCCTCGCGGTCGCGGATGATCGACGCCGGCCCGTGCGGGCAGTCGGTACTCACCACGGGCAGCCCCGACCGCATGGCCTCCACGATGGTCATCCCGAACGGCTCCTCGCTGGAGGTGACCGCGGCGAACGCACCCTGGGCCCAGGCTTCCTCCACCCGCGGGTGCGGCCCCATGAGCCACACGCGGTCCTGGAGGCCCAGCGAACGCACCAGCCGGACCAGCGACGCACGCTTGTCGCCGCGCCCGTAGATGCGCAGTGTCCATTCGGGGAACTCGTCGCCGACCATGGAGAAAGCCTCCACCAACAGGTCGTGCCGCTTGCTGGGCGCCAGCCGCCCGGCGGCCACGATCGTCCGCGTGTTGTGGCCGTTGGCGGTGAACGGCGGGGCGGGCACCGAGTTCGGGATGGACAGCACCCGGACCCCCGGCATCGGCATGCGCTCCGCGTAGGTGCGCGCGTCGGCCTCGGTCACCGTCACGAACGCGTCCAGGCGGGGGTACTCGGCCTCCATCACCCGGCGCAGCGGTTCGGAGTGCTGGTCGTAGGTCAGGTGCTCCTGGCCCACCTTCACCACCCGGCTCGGGGCGGCGCGGGCGATCACGACGTTCAGACCGGGCCGGGTTCCCACGACCACGTCGGCGTCCGTGGTGGCCAGGTACTCCTCCAACCGGTCGTCCGTGAGCCGGCTGTGCGTGGACCCCCGGGTGTCCTCCTGCGGGAACAGCTCAGGCGGGAGCCCGGCCCGCTCGGACCCCTCGTACAGGGGGCGCCCCTCCGCCCCGGCGCCGGGGCCCCGCCTGTCCTTGCGCACGTCGACGAGGGGCCGCAGGCGCACCCCGGACGGCACGGGCAGGGCGGGCTCGGCGCGGTGCCGGAACACCGAGACGATCTCGACCTCGTGCCGTGCCGACAGCGCCGCCGCCTGGTTGGCGACGGTACGGACGGTGCCGCCGATGCCGTACATGTCGTTGATCAGATAGGCGATCTTCACTGGCCCCCCGTGTTCCCGGCGCCGCTCGGCGTTCTCTCGCGCGGGAAGGCGCCGACCCCCGTCGACCACGCCGATCCGAGCCCCCCGGCAGGGAAAGGCGTGGGGAATGAACGCTCAGGCTATGGGTCCTGTCCAAGTAGAAAGTACTTTATGTCGGATTACTGCCTGAAGGTTTGCCGGTCAATGTGCGGCTTTTGCGCACACCAGGGGTCGTCCGGGGAATGAGAAAGGCGCCGTCCCCCGCAGGGCGGGGGCGGCGCACGGGGCGCTGGTCTCGGCGGACACGCGCCGAGGGCGGGTTCAGTAGGTGCCGGAACCCTCCCACTGCGCGAAGGCGCCGCAGGGCGAGTCGTAGGCGGCAGCGATGTAGCCGATCCCCCAGGAGATCTGCGCCGACGGGCTCTCCATGTAACCGGCGGGCATCGAGCCGTGCCTGGCCGGGTTGAACCCGGCGATGCCGCTGTTGCCCGTCTCGGTGTCGACGACGGTGTGGTCCCAGCTGGAGATGGTGCCCCACAGGTTGCTCAGGCACTGCCATTCGCCGTCGGTCCACCCGGCGTCAGCGGACATGCGCATGGCGAGGCTCTGGTTCTCGGTGGAGGTGGGGTCGTCGCCGCTCCACTCGTACTGCTCGGGTTCCTCCGGACGGTCGGCGTCGACCCACGTCTCGTCGCCGCAGTCGGGCCCCTCGACCAGACAGACCATCTGCCGGACCCCGCTGTTGAAGGTCTGGCTCAGTTCGAGCTGGTACACCGAGACCATGATCGCCGCGGCCAGTACGGTGACCGCCGCGAGCTCGACGAGAGCCGCGCCCCCGTCCTGTCCGGATCTTCGTGCCGGACGGAACCAGCGGGAGGCGCGTTCGATCCGGGCCCGCACACGAGGCGGCCCGTGGCGTGCGCCCGAGCGTCCGGGCGGTCCGCTGGGGGAGGGCCGTCGGCTGCCTCCGGGGGCGGGGCGGTGGGGGGTGGGCAACGCCGTCTCCTACGGGTGTCCGGAAAGGGAACGGAACAGGGGTCAGGAAATCGGAACATCCTCGATGGGCTCGAAATTCGGTATTTCGATGTTTATCGAATCAATGTCACTCGGCACTGAGAACATGGACCAGTATGCGACCTGGGAGCCGGGTTCGACCTGCTGTGCGATATTGTTTGACGTGGGGCCAGAGCAAAGGCATTCGCCGTTCCCATCCATGATGGGATGGAATCTGGTGCCCGAATCACCACTCACGGCGGTTACGCCAGCATAGTTCGGCCCTGAATAGCTGTATGCTCGGTCCCTCAGCCAGACGATTCCTCGCGCATTACTCCCGGAGTTTTCGATACTCCATGTAACCGAGAGGAATGCTCCTGTCTCGTCACGTTCTGCCTGGTGGACAGTGGCGGTCAGGCCGTCTGACTGGTCGCTGTTCCCTGGGGCGCTCCCAAGGCTTTCGAGGTCGGAGGCCAGGGGGGTGGCAGATGCCGAACTGACTCCTGTCGCAGTGGCGAAAAAAGTGGCCACGGCTAACACGACGAGGCCAGGGCGGCTGGAAAGTTTGATCATGTCGACCCCTACTTCGCGAATGTGACGGTGACTCGACGGTTGCGTTCGCGACCCTCTTCTGTTTCATTGTCGGCTATCGGGTCCGCAGAACCGTGTCCCTCCACTTCGAAGGTTACCCCCTCTCTTGAGACCAGTTCTTGGAGGGTTCCTTCTACTGCTTCTGCACGTTCGCTTGACAAGGGAAGGTTGACTGAGTCGTTTCCGGTGTTATCGGCGTAGCCATCGATGTTCACAACGCCCGCGCTTGCGTCATCTATCTCTGTTGCCACCTGTGCCAGAATTTCTTGCGAATCTGGACCGAGATTTGCACTGTTTGTTTCGAACAGCACGTCAGAGGCGAGGATGATGCTTACTTCGTCGTTATTTTCGGTGCGACCCGTCTGGTCCTCGATGTTATCTGAAATCATTGTCAGGGGAATGATCTCAGGTTCTTCGAGTCCAGAATTTTCGACAGTTTCTGAAGACTGGGTGATAGGGACGTCCATGATGGGGGGTGTCATGGGCGTTGTTATTGTCATGGTTTCGACGTCGCTTGGGGGCTCGGGGTATACGACCCAGAGATCCAAGGTTTCCCCGGTTGCAACATTTCCGTCTGTTGAGGCGCAAAAGCAAGACCCGCTGGTCTGTTCGTAGCTGAGGTGGCGTGTCTGGTTGACCGCATCGAGAAGTGTGATCTGGCTTGCTGTATGAAGGTTCTCCTGGTCGCTCAGGCCGCTGTAGAGAAGGAAATTTTCCCCGGAATTATTGGTCAGGCCCAGGCGTAGCCTGAGTAACCCGTTCCCTACGGTCTCGAGAGCATAGACGTCCACCTGGAGGTCGGAGCCCAAGTTCGTGGACGTCGCTGTGCTGCTTGCAATGATTTCTGGGCTGCTGCCGGGATCCTGGGATGGTTCGCTTTCGGATTCCGGGGCAGAGGTTTGAGTTCCGTCGGTGTCAGGGGCCTCGCCTGAGGCGACCACGCAACCAGAGGTGAGAAGAAGGGCTGCAGACACGGCCAGTGAGCCCCGTACCAACCTCCTGTTGCGCCCCTCGTTCTGGGAAGACTGGGGATCCGTTTTCAACTTCTTCCCGTTTCTCTTTTGTTCTGACTCGTGTACCGACGGGATCTTTGCTCGTTGTTTCGCGAGGAGAAACCCGGTCTACGGGTTCCCTTGGAGGATGCTCGTCACGGACATCCCGATGCCATCGCTGATGCTTTGGGGGAGGCCGAGAGCGAAAACGGCGACGGCGATGGCCGCGACGAGGATGAGGATGGCGGCGTATTCGACGATCCCCGCGCCCTCGTCCTGCCTCTCGGAGGGGGGCGCCAGGTAGGTGCTGAGCGTCACCCAGAACCTGTTGGGACTGTTCACGGAACTGACTCCTTGCGGGAAGGGCTGAGGGCGCCGCCGGGGTGCGGCTCTGCGCCGGTGAACCGAGGCGGGGGTCCACCGGGGGTGTGCGTGCGGGTTCTGAGTGACCCTGGGGAACCACTATCCGACACGGGCTCGGGTGCCGCCCCGCGTCCTGGCCGGATGTGGCCATCTTTCTTCAGGATGCCCTCCGGGGCACGGGGCCACACACTTTCCACAGGGCTCGATGTCGGCCCAGGTGGATGCCGGTAACCGGGGAGTCGGTGGTTCACGTCCGCGCTGCCAGGGAGGTCACGATCGGTGCTCGTCGAGTGACCATGATGGCACGCGGTTCGCCGGGATGTCATGGCCGGGGGTGTAATGCCAGGCCACCCCGCGTCCGCGATATCGCCGTGGTGTTGGATGGGTGGGCCGTTCCGGCCGGGACGGCCGGAGGGAGCGTGATCCCGACACCGACGCGGAAAGGCGGCGGGGATGGACGGCAGTTCTATTCTCTTCCTGGTTCTGGGGGCGGCCGCAGGCCTCCTGGTCGGAGGCGTCCCGCTTCTGCGGGTCGTTCGCGGTCATCTCGATCTCCGGGCCGCTCTCCGCAGGAGCCCGGGACCGGTCCCGGCCCCCGACCCCGACGAGCTGAGCCCGAACGAGCTGGCCTTCCTCGCCGGGGGACCGGTGCGGGTGGGGGAGACGGCGGTCGTGGACGCGTTCCTGGGCGACCGCATCCGGAGCCAGGCCGCCAGGGGGTTCTTCACCCTCGTGGGACCCGGCGTCCCCTACGCGCACGAGAAGGACCCCACACGGCGCGTCCTGGTGAGGGCGTTCAAGAAGCGCGTCGGGGTCAGCGCCCGGGAGATGGTGCGCCGCGTGGTGACGGGCCGCGGCGTGGAGCAGATCAGACGGGACCTGGCCGGGTCCGGGCTGATCGTCGACACCCCGGAGGTCCGCGCGATCCTGGAGCGGCGGGCGGGGCTCCCGAGGGTCATCCGCGGGCGGAGGATCCTCTCGCTGCTGGTCGCCGCGGTGGGAGCGGGGACGTTCTTCCTGCTGGAGCCGACGAACCCGGGGCTGGCAGCCCTGGCGGGCGGCCTCGCGGCCTCGGCCCTCCTGGTCGCCGCACAGGCGGTCCTGGCCGCGACAGGCGGCCCGGCCGTCCTTCCCAACACCGCGGCGGGCGACGAGGTCGTCTCGCGGGCCCGGGAGCGCTACGGGAACACCACGGCCCTGACCACGGCCGAGATGACCCGGGACCAGGCGGTTCGCCGCACGGCGGTCACCGGTTTCCGGGCGCTGCGGGCCGGTGGCCGCGATCGGAGCTCCAGCAGGGCGGTGTCCGAGGACGGATCGCCGGCCTTCAGCCCGGACCTCACCGCGGCCAACGCTGTGTCGGGGGACGGGGGTGACGCGGGCGGCGGCGGTGGCGTCATCGACCAGGACAGCCTCTGCGAGTTCGCCGACCTCTGCCAGGGCGGCACCTCCGAGAGCGGCGGCTCCGACAGCACCTTCGGCGGCGGCTCAGGCGGTGACGGCTGGAACGGCGGTTTCGACGGGTCCGGAGGCGGTGGATCCGGCGGCGGATGGGGCAGTGGCGGCTGGGGAGGCGGCAGCGGTGACTCCGGCGGCGGCGGAGGAGACGGCGGCGGGGGTGGCGGCGGGGGCGACTGAGCCCGCCGGCCGCGGACCGGCGGCGGGTTCCGGGCCGATGTACAGGGGGACCGTGGCCGGGCCGGGCTCCGCTGGAGCCCTGCCCGGCCCGCCCTCACCGGGAAGACGGCGCCACTGCCTGCCTACAGTTCGGCGCCGCCACCCTTGACCGGTTCCCGGGTCGGGTGTGGGTCAGCCCTGTTCCGGACGCCGGAGTTCGGCCACCTCCGCGAGCAGCTCGAACGAGCGCAGGCGGGCCGACTGGTCGTAGATCATCGACGACACCATCAGCTCGTCCACACCCGTGTCAGCGACGAACAGTTCGAGCTTCTCACGGACGGTTTCGGGGGAGCCCACGAACGAGTAACGAAGCATGTGGTCCAGTCGTTCCTTCTCGCCGGGACGCCATGCCGTGTCGAGGCTCTCGACCGGCGGGCGCAGGCGCCCGCGGGCGCCGCGCAGGGTGCCGAGGAACGCCTGCTGCATGGTGGTGAACAGCCGGCGGGCCTCCTCGTCGGTGTCGGCGACGAAGGCGTTCACCCCGGCCATGACGTAGGGCTTCTCCAGTTGGGCGGAGGGCCGGAAACCCGCACGGTAGGCCTTGAGCGCCTCGTACAGGGCGTCGGGGGCGAAGTGCGAGGCGAACGCGTACGGCAGGCCGAGCTGGGCGCCGAGCTGGGCGCCGAAGAGGCTGGAGCCGAGGATCCACAGGGGGACACGGAGCCCCTCGCCGGGAACGGCGCGGACCGGCTGGCCGGGTTCGGCGGGCTCGAAGAACGCCTGGAGCTCCTGGACGTCGCTGGGGAACGTCGAGGAGGCGCTGTGGTCGCGGCGCAGCGCCGCCATCGTGCGCGGGTCGGTGCCGGGCGCGCGGCCCAGGCCGAGGTCGACGCGTCCCGGGTAGAGCGACTCCAGGGTGCCGAACTGCTCGGCGATGACGAGCGGCGAGTGGTTCGGGAGCATGATGCCGCCGGCGCCGACCCTGATGCTCGTCGTGCCCTCGGCGATGAACCCCAGCGAGACCGACGTGGCGGCGCTGGCGATGGCCTGCATGTTGTGGTGTTCGGAGAGCCAGAAGCGGGTGTAGCCCGCGCGTTCCGCGTGCTGGGCGAGTTCCCGGGCGGAGCGGAGCGCCTGGCCGGGGGTGGACCCCTCGGCGATGCTGGCGTGGTCGAGCACGGACAGCGCGATGGTGGACATGGTTGCCCTCTTCCCCTGCTGCGTAGCGGTTCCTGCGGCAGGGCCGGGGCGGGAGGGTCGGTGACCCCAGCCTGTCTGCGCGTTCGATGTTCGACGAACATCGAATTACGAAGGTACACTCGCGACTGTCCATGAGCCAAATCCCGTCTGGCCGTCGGCCAGGCCCCGTACGAGGAGGACCGCCTTGGCTCCCAGGGAGCAGGAGCACCCCGCCCTCAACGACGTGGAGCTGGTGACGGTGCTCTCCGCGCTGGCCGAGCCGACCCGGTTGCGGATCGTGCGGATGCTCGCGGCGATGGAGGGTGAGCGGGCGTGGAAGGACATCGACCTCCCCATCGCCCAGTCCACGCTGAGCCACCACCTGAAGATCCTGCGCAACGCCGGCCTGGTGCAGAACCGCACCGAGGGCACGCGGTGCTTCATCTCCCTGCGCGACGCGGAGCTGGAGGGGCGCTTCCCGGGGCTGCTGGAGTCGGTGCTGGAGTGCCGGGACACCGCTCTCGCCAGGGAGTCGGAGGAACCCGCGTCCCCGGAGAAGCACGGGGCAACCGAGGGTTCATCGGTCCCAGCGGCCACATGAGAGCAGGTCAGCGCCCAGTCACGGCCGGACGGAAGCCGTGGCCGGGCGCCGCGTTCACACAGTAGGCGACGGCGGAGGCCCCTGTCAGGGGTTGCGCCCGGCTGCAATGGGGCCCTCCGTGCTCCTCCGCCTCCGGCGGGCCGGTCCCGTTCGAGGTCCGGCTACCCGCCGCCGGGGCGGCGCACCGTGTCCGTCCCCCTGGGGGGCTGCCGGGCCGTGGGCCCGGCGCGGTGGCCCGTGCTCTCCGTTCCCCGGGCCGTGGGAGGAGACCGGGGAGGTTCCCGGGTGCGTTCGGGAATGTACGCTCTGTATCCAGGAGATTCCCGTACCCATGGGTCGTAGCTGGACGGGTCGGACACCGCGCCGACGGCCCAGGAGAGTCGAAAGCGTTCCCCCCATGGCACCCACCCCGTCTACTCCCCTCCCACCGCACGTCCGACCCCTCGCCGGCGACGACCCGGAGACGGTCGGCGGCCACCGGTTGATCGGCCGCCTCGGCCGCGACGGCACGGGCACCGTCCACGCGGCCGTGTCACCGGACGGGGAGCCCGTCGCGCTCAAGCTCGTCCACCCGCGGGCCCCGGCCGCAGGGGCGCGGAGCGCCGCCGCGGTGGTCCGGGGGAAACGCGGCGTGTGCTGCGTGAGGGTCGCGGACAGCGGGAACCTGGGCTCCCGACCGTGGTCGGCGACCCCCTACGTGCCCGGGACCGGCCTCGCCCGCCACGTGGAGGACAGCGGCCCGCTGCCCGGAGGCGCGCTCCTCGTCCTTGCGGCGGGGACCGCGGAGGCTCTCGCGTCGGTCCACGCGGCGGGCGTGCCCCACGGTGACGTCAGGCCCGCCAACGTCGTCGTCGCCCCCGGCGGCCCGCGGTTGATCGACCACGGGATCGCGCGCCTGTCGGACGACGGCGAGGCGCCGGCGCCCGGGGGCGGCCCCGGGTGGCTCGCCCCGGAGCGCTGCGCGGGCGCCCGTCCCGACCCCGCCTCGGACATGTTCTCGTGGGCGTGCCTGGTGGCGTTCGCCGCGACCGGCCGACCCCCCTCCGGAGGGGGCGAGCCCCTCACAGAGGCCGCCCGCCGCGCCCGCGAGGGGTCCGTCGACCTGTCCGCTGTCCCCGAGGGGCTGCGCGACCTGCTGAGCCGCGCCCTGTCGCCGGACCCCGGGCGACGGCCCTCGTCGGAGGAGGCGTACCTGGAGTGCCTGCTGCTCGCGGGGGTCGAGGACGACGCCACCCGCGAGGTGTGGGCCGACCGCCTGCGCGGCCTCGTCCACGCCCACTGGCCGCCGGTCGACACGGACTGGCACCGGCCCGGGCGGTGGACCGACGCCGCCCGGGCCCTGGCGGAACAGGGCCCGGGGGCGGTCCGGCCGCACCGCGGTCCCGCCGGCCCGGCCCGGGAGGGCACGCGGGACGCAGGCGCCGGGCGCACCGCCGGCACCCTCCTGCGCCGGGGGCGGCCGGGCGGGCTCCTCGCCCTCGCGGTCGCCGCGGGAGTGTTCGCCGGTGCGGCGCTCGGCGGCGGGTACCTGTTCCTGGACACCCTGGCCGAGGGGGCGGACACCGCCGCGCCGGAAGGCGGGGGCGGCGCCGGGGTGGAGCCGGAGGGGTCCGCGCGGCTCTCCGGGGCGGACCTGGTGGCGGCGTCGCTGGACACGTTCCTGGCCGCGGAGTCCTTCGAGCTCACCGTGCTCACGCACGCGGGGAACGGCGAGGGTTTCGGCCAGCCCCTTCCCGCCGACACCGGTACCGTCCCGACCCTGTTCGACCGGGTACTGCGCCGGTCCGGGTCCCCGGACGCGCTCCGCTGGAGCAGCACCGTCAGCGGGTCGCGCACCAGCGACCTGATGGTGGTGGGCGGGGAGCTGCTGCGCGGGGAGGGCACCGCCTGGGACGGCGCCCCCACCTGGTACCGGGTCGGGTCCGCGCCGGCCGCCACGTTCAGCCCGGAGGGGGTGGTCGGGCCGCTCGTCCGCGCGGCGGAGGCCGGCACGGTCACCGGAGAGGCCGAGACGGTCTTCAGGGCGCCCGCGCCCGCGGAGGACGCCTACGGGCACCTCGCGGGCGGTGTGCCCGAGGAGGTGCCCGCCGTCCGGGTGGAGGGGGACTTCCGTACCTCCGACGCGGACGCGCGGGAGGCGACACGGTTCACGCTCGTCGCCACGGAGGACGGCGTCCCGCTGTCCTTCGCCACGGAGGGCGCCGCGGACGGCGGCCCCGTCCTCAACGGGCGCCCCGTCTCACAGGAGGTGCCGCCGTCGCTCATGGCCCCCGCCGTCCCGGTGGAGCGGTGGTACACGCAGTACACGTTCGTGGAGCTGAACGGCAGACCGGACCTGCGCGTCCCCGACCCCGCCGAGGTGCTGCCCCCGGGGGCCGAGGCCCCCTCGCCGATCGCCCACTGACCGGTGAGGCCGCCGCGCCCCGGCCCGCCTCCTCAGGAGGAGGGGGAGGGGGTGTGGGCGCTCCCCGCGTAGGTCAGACGGCGCAGCACCGCCTCGGCGGGGCCCCGGCGCCCCGACCTGCGCAACGCCTCCGCCAGGACCACGGTGGCGAGCCAGGTGGCGACCGCGACCGACGCGGCACCGGCGAAGCCGAGGGACGTCCCCAGCCCCGCGCCGTAGGGCGCGAACACCAGCGTGAACACCACCGACTGCGCCAGATAGCAGGTCAGCGACCGCTGACCGACCGCGGCCACGGCCCTCACCACCGGGCCGTACGGAACGTCGGACCCGGTGGCCCCGCGCCGTCCTTCCCAGCGGGCCGCGAGGAGGGCGAACAGGGCGGCCCAGCCCAGACCGCCGAACCAGCTGGTGTCGTCGTGCAGGAGCCCCAGGAGGGCTTCCGTCCACGCGGATCCGGCCGGCATGAGTTCCGCGTACACCAGCGCGTTCGGCAGCCCTGCGGCGGCGGCCACACCGAGTCCGAGCACGGCCGCGCGGACCAGCAGCGTACGGTGCGCGGCCGGTTCCTCCAGGATCCGGCGGTGCGCCGCCCAGATGCCCAGGGCGATCATCGGCATGGCGACGGTCAGCATCGTGTACGGCGTGTGCAGCAGCCACTCCTGGACCCGCTCGGCCGATGCGGTCCAGAAGTCCCCCTCGGTCAGCGACGGCGCGGCGATCGAGGTCTCCCCACCCGCACCTGCCAGCAGCACGGTCAACGTCGTGTTCAGGGTGACCGACCCCGCTGCCAGCAGACCCGCGGTCCACAGCAGCGTGGCGTCGCGTGCTCGCGTCAGACCCACGAACAGCAGCAGTGCCAGTCCGTAGGCGCCCACGATGTCCACCGGCAGCAGCAGGGCGCCGTGCGCCGCCCCGATCGCCAGCATCACCCAGCCGCGCCGCCGCAGCAGGCGGCGGGCGTGGATCCACCCGCCCCCACCGGTGCGCACCCTGCGCATGATCTGGACCGTCCCGTATCCGAACAGGAACGCGAACAGGGGTATGGCGCGGGTGTTCACCAGGGTGAGCTGGACGACCGCCACCGCCTGGTCGCCGAACGACCGCACCGGGTCCGGTCCGACCAGGAAGAACTGGGCGTTCACCAGGGCGATGAACAGCAGCATGAAACCCCGTGCCAGGTCCGGCGCGAGGGATCGCGCCGGGGTCGGCACGGGGTCTGTGGGCGGCGCTCCGGCCGCACCCGGGTCCTGGCTCACTGTGGTCCGCCTCCGTCTCGATCCGTGTGCCCACGAAGCTACGGACCGGGGAGGCCCGGCCCCATACGGCAGGCACACCTCTTCCGGTGGACCCGGCCCTACCCCCTGGGGTAGGCTCACCGGCGTGTCGCGTGCCCCGACCATGAGCAGTGGGCCGGTCGGTGGGCATGGAGGCACCTTGATCGTCGAGGAGAGCACCGTGAGCGCACCCACCATGCATCGCGCCTAGGAGTCCGCGCGGCGTCGGCCTGAGCCACGCCCGAACGCGTCGATCCACCGCGACCTCCCCGAGATCCACGACACCCGGTCGCCTCCGGGACACCTGTCACCCCACCCGACCCTTCCGTGCGCCCGCGCGCAGGGGCGGCCCGCCGGCGTGCTCCGCCGCGCGGTCCGCCGTGCGCGCCGCCGGTCGTGTGCGGGTTCCTCGGGGACGGTCGCCCACCCCACACCCCGAAGGAGACCTGTGCCAGATTCGTACGCACCGACCGCACCGCACGTCAGCGACTTCAACATCCCGGTCGTGGAGGAGTTCCGCGCCAACGGCGGCCGCGTGGGCGGCATGTTCGAGGGCGGAGACCTGCTGCTCCTCACCACCACTGGCGCCAGATCGGGCCGCGAGCACACCACCCCGCTCGGATTCGTCCGAGTGGAGGGGAAACTGCTGGTCATCGGCTCGGCAGGCGGCTCCGACCGCCACCCCGCCTGGTACCACAACGTCCTCGCCCACCCCATGGTCACCGTGGAGCTGGGCACCGAGGAGTTCACCGCCGTCGCCGTTCCCGCCGAGGGCGCGGAACGGGACCGGTGGTTCGCCGAGGTCGTGCGCCTGGTCCCCGGATACGGCGACTACCAGGCCGGGACCGCCAGGGTCCTGCCGGTGGTGGCACTGGAGCGGGACCGCCTCGCGGCCCCGTCCGAGGCCGCCAACCTCGCCGAGAAGTTGGTGGAGATCCACACCTGGCTGCGCGCCCAGCTCCGGCACGTCCGGGAGGAGGCCGACGCCTTCCTCGCGGAACGCGCGGCCCGGGCGGGGCAGGAGGGGGGCGGGGAGCCGGTGCTCGGGCTCAACCTCCAGCTGCGGCAGCACTGCCTGGCGTTCTGCGAGTCCCTGCATTACCACCACACGGGGGAGGAGTCGATGTTCCCCCGCCTCGCGGAGGCGGAGCCGCGCCTGGAGGAGGCGCTGCGGAGGCTGTCGGAGGAACACCGCACCGTGGACCGCATCCGCGGAGAGCTGGAGGCGCTCATCGGCGACCTGGCGACCGCCGATCCGGAGGCCTTCCGCCGTGAGCTGGACCGGATGACGCGGGAACTGGAGGCGCACCTGGACTACGAGGAGTCCGCGCTGTTCCCCGTCCTGACCGCCATCCCGTTCCCTCCGGGCGGGCCCGCGTAGCCGCTGTCCGGAACTGTGGGCGGTGTGCCGCCTGCGATCGGTCGTGAGGAGACCCGCTTCCACTGTCACCGCCGTTGCCCCTGGTGGCGGTGGGAGCGGGGCCGCTCCCGAAACCGGTCACGACACGTATTGCCTCCGGCACGACCGGTATCCGAGGTTCGGCGCGAACCACCGCGCCGGTGTCCGTCAGTGTCCGCGGAAACGCCCTACGTAGCCCCGCCCGCTCCGGGAAGTTACGTAGTGACCACGTATTGTCCGCGCCCGGGTCGCCGCGCATGATGGAAGCAGGGTGGCCACCCTCCGCATCCCCCGCCCCCTCCCCGAAGGGTTCCTCCCACCATGCGCAAGTTCGGTGCGGTCCTCGCGGCCGCAGCCCTGTTGCCGGCCGTGCTCGCAAGCCCCGCCCTCGCCGCCGACGCCACCGACACGACGGACACGGCGGAACGCACCTACATCGTCGTCCTGGACGAGGACGCCTCCCCGGACGACGTGGCCGACCGCCACGGAGACGACCCCAGCAGCGTCTACGAGCACGCGCTCACCGGCTACGCGGCCGACATGACCGCCGCCGACGCCGCCGCCCTGCTCCAGGACCCCGACGTGGCCTTCGTCCAGGAGGACCAGGTCATGCACACCTTCGCGCAGGACGTCCCGGACGGGGTGGCCCGCACCTTCGCCCCGGACAACCCCGGCCTGGCCATCAACGGCCAGGCCGACTACGTGCCCGACGTGTCAGTGGCCGTCCTGGACACGGGTGTGGACGCGGGCCACCCCGACCTGAACGTCGTGGACGCCGTGAACTGCACGAGCGGGACCTGCGTCCCTGTCACCGGCACCGACGGGAACGGCCACGGCACCCACGTCGCGGGCACCACCGCCGCCGTCGACAACGACGAGGGCGTGGTGGGCGTGGCGCCCGGCGCCGCCGTCTGGAGCGTGCAGGTCCTGAACTCCGGCGGCAGCGGCTCCCTCGCCGGGATCACGGCGGGCGTGGACTACGTCGCCGCCAACGCCGACCAGGTCGCCGTGGCCAACATGAGCCTGGGCTGTCAGGGGTGCACCAACCAGGCCCTCAGCAGGGCCATCGCCGGGTCGGTCGACGCCGGCGTCGCCTTCGCCGTCGCCGCGGGCAACAGCGCCACCAACGCCGCGAACTTCTTCCCGGCCAACCACCCCGACGTCCTGACGGTCTCCTCCATGGCCGACTCCGACGGAGCACCCGGGGGTACCGGCGGCACGCTCCGCTGCACCGGTGACGACGACGACACCCTGTCCTACTTCTCCAACTACGGCTCGGTCGTGGAGATCGCCGCGCCCGGCTCCTGCATCACCTCCACCCTGCCCGGTGGCGGCTACGGGTCCATGAGCGGTACCTCGATGGCCTCGCCCCACGCCGCGGGCGGCCTGGCACTGCTGGCCGCGGGCCCGGCCAAGCCGACCGACCGGGCCGGGGTGCTGGCGCTGTACGACGCCCTCGTCGGCGCGGGCAACCACGACTGGACCGACACCTCCGGCGACGGGATCCACGAACCGCTGCTGGACGTGGGCGACCCCGGCCTCTTCCCCTCCGACGGGTGACCCGCCGGCCCTCCGCCGCCGACCGCGGCCGGCAGGGCCCGGCCCACCCCGGGCGGCCCCTCCCCGAACTCGGGGAGGGGGCGCGCCGCCGCGCGGGGGGGGGCCCCGGGGGCCGGGGGGGACCGCGCGAACAGGGGGCGGCGGGGGACCGGGGTGCCCCGGCACATGGACCCGCCGCG
>NZ_JBSHDN010000168.1:0-14339 GCF_053616335.1 Nocardiopsis sp. NPDC055824 | reverse complement strand
CGCCGAGGAAGCGGCGCCCGGCCCGTCCGTCGTCCGGCGGACCCGGTCAGCCGATGGGCTCGGGGAGCGGGGCGACCCGGTAGGCCAGCCCGAGGGTGTCCCCGGCGGCGGGGTCGGTCAGCTCCACCCGCCAGGCGGAGGCGAACTGGTCCACGTCGGCGCGCATGGGGATCGTGCCCGACAGCAGGACGGCGCCGGTCACCAGCAGGCCGCGCTCCCGCAGGACCTCCAGCCAGTAGGAGGGGGGCAGGAGCTCGGCGAGGGTGCCGTCCTGGATCTCGGCCTCGCCGTCCCCGGTCCCGACCCACGCCTTCAGGGTGATGTCGTCCCACCGGTCCTCGACGTCGGTCAGGCGCCAGGCCCTGGCGCCGAGGACGTCGGGGCCCGCGTTCTTGCTCCACGCCACGCCGTGCGCCTCCAGCTCGCGGTCGGTGTGGTCGCAGGCCACCGTGACGAGCACGTCCCGCGGCTCGGGGCCGGTCACGACGAGGGCCCACTCGGCCTCGCCGGAGGTGCGGCCGTGCTGGGCCGGGACCTGCGACACCTGCGCGGCGAGGTAGGGGGACACCGGGTACAGGGCCGGTGTGGTGGTGGGGGCGGGGACGCCGAGGAGGGCCAGCTCCTCCACGTGGGCGCGCACGTCGTCCTGGCTGCGGCCGGTGTAGCCGGCGTTGAGCAGGTGCGTGACCTCCACGGCGACCGTGGTCCCGTCGTTGAGTTCGAATTGCAGTTCGGTCATCAAAATCCTCCGGGACTTGCGCATACCTCTTGTATACGACGAGTATAACCAGCATCCGCGCAACACGACCGGAAGGAACGAGATGGACCAGCCACAAGCAGCGACGACCCGCGCGAGAGAGGTGGGGCGCGGGACGGTGGCGCGCGCGTTCATCGCCAGCCTCTCGGGAACCGCCCTGGAGTGGTACGACTTCGCGATCTACTCGGCGGCCTCGGCGCTCGTCTTCGGGCACCTCTTCTTCCCCAGCCACGACCCGCTGGCCGCGACGATGCTCGCGTTCTCCACCTACGCCGTCGGCTACGTGGCCAGGCCGCTGGGCGGGATCTTCTTCGGCCGCCTCGGCGACGTCGTCGGCCGCAAGAAGGTCCTCGTCAGCACGCTCGTGCTCATCGGCGTGGCCACCTTCCTCATCGGCCTCCTGCCCACGCACGCCAGCATCGGCGGCACCGCCGCCGTCCTCCTGGTCGCCCTCCGCTTCGCCCAGGGCGTCGGCGTGGGCGGCGAGTGGGGCGGCGCCGTGCTCCTGTCCAGCGAGTTCGGCGACCCCCGCCGCCGGGGCTTCTTCGCCTCGGCCGCGCAGGTGGGCCCGCCCCTGGGCAACCTCATGGCCAACGGCGTCCTGGCCCTGCTCGGACTGCTGCTCACCGAGGAGCAGTTCCTCTCCTGGGGCTGGCGCGTCGCCTTCCTCCTGTCGGGCGTCCTCGTCCTCTTCGGGCTGTGGATCCGGGCCAAGCTGGAGGAGACCCCCGTCTTCCAGGCCATCGCGGAGGAGGGGGAGCGGCCCTCGGCGCCCCTGCGCGAGGTCTTCACGAAGCAGGCACGGCCCCTGACCGCGGCGGTCCTCAGCCGGGTCGCCCCCGACGTCGTCTACGCCCTGTTCACGGTCTTCGTCCTCACCTACGGGACCCAGGTGCTCGGGCTGGAGTCCGGCACGGTCCTGGCTGCGGTCCTGACCGGGTCGGCCTTCCAGGTGGCCCTCATCCCGCTCGCGGGGTGGCTCTCCGACCGCGTCAACCGGCGGCTGCTCTACGGCCTGGGCGCCCTCGGCGCCGGGATCTGGCCCTTCGTGTTCTTCCCGGCCATCGCCGACGCCTCGTTCCTCGCCCTCACCGGCGGCATCGTGGTCGGCCTCGCCCTGCACTCGGTCATGTACGGCCCGCAGGCCGCCTTCGTCTCCGAGCAGTTCCACCCGCGCCTGCGCAACACGGGCAGCTCCCTCGCCTACACCCTGGCGGGGATCATCGGCGGCGCCGTCGCGCCGCTCGTGTTCACGTACCTGCTGGCCGCCACCGGCAGCTGGGTGCCGCTGGCCGTCTACGTCGCCGTCACGGCCGCCGTCACGGTGGCGGGCCTGGCGCTGGGCCGCGACCCCGCGCCGCACGAGGACGAGGAGCTCCTCGCCGGCGCCGGGGCCTAGACCGGTGGTGTCCGGGGCCTGCGCGCCTCCCGGGGCCGGGCGTCCGCGCCACGGGGTCCCCCGGCCGCCGTGCGCGGCGGCCGGTCCGGCCCGGTGGGCGCCCGGACCGCCACCGGGCCCGAGCGCACCCTCCGGGGCCCCGGAGGGCGGTCGCTCAGCTCTCCAGCAGGACCTTCAGCGTGGCGTCCAGGTGCGAGTCGATGGCCGCCGCGGCCGCGGCCTCGTCACCCGAGCGCAGCGCGTCCAGGATGACGGTGTGCTCGTCCAGGACGGACGCGTACCGGTCCTGGGTGGAGAACAGGGCGACCATGCCCGCCCGGACCTGCCGGGCGCGCAGCCCGTCGTAGAACTTGATGAGCATGTCGTTGCCGGTCGAGGCGACCAGGGCCGAGTGGAAGCGGTGGTCCCAGTCGATGAACGTGCGGGCCTCCTCGGGCACCGTGAGCTCCTCCTGGTGCCGCAGCGCGTCCTCCATCGGCCCGACCGGCGCCGCGCCCCGGCGCAGGGCCTGCTCGGCCGCGTGGCGCTCGACCATGCCGCGCATCTCCATCAGCTCGGAGAGCTCGCGCCCGCTCATCGGGGCGACGTAGGCGCCGCGCTTGGGGATGAGCTGCACCAGGTCCTCGGCGGACAGGAGGAGGAGCGCCTCGCGGATGGGGGTCCGCGACACCCCGATCAGGCTGGCGACCTCCTGCTCGTTGATGAAGCCCCCCTGGCGCTCCGGATCGCTCAGGTAGGAGTCCTTCAGGAACTGGTAGGCCCTCTCCCGACCCGATGCGGCCACTGCCCCTCCTCACGTACACAACATGTATGCACGACCTTACTGTCCCGGGGCGCGCCGTCGGCGCGCACTCCATGAGCCAAGAAACACAGGGGAAACACGATGCGCGTAGCACTCTGCCAGATCTCCTCCACCGACCGGCCCGAGGAGAACCTCGCGATCGCGGAGACCGCCGTGGCCGAGGCCGCGGCCTCCGGGGCCGAGCTGGTGGTCCTGCCCGAGGCCGCCATGGTCCACTTCGGGGCCGACCTGGCCGGGGCCGCCCAGCCGCTGGACGGGCCCTGGGCGACGGGCCTGCGCGGGATCGCCGCCCGCCACGGGGTCACCGTCCTCGCCGGGACGTTCGCCCCGGCCGGTGACGGAAGGGTCCGCAACCTGCTGCTGGCCACCGGGGACGGCGTCGAAGCGGCCTATCAGAAGATCCACGTCTTCGACGCCTTCGGGCACCGGGAGTCCGACTCCGTCGCCCCCGGAGCCGAGCCGGTCGTCATCGAGGTCGGCGGGGTCCGCGTGGGCCTGGCCGTCTGCTACGACGTCCGCTTCCCCGAACTCTTCCGGGGGCTCGCCCTGGCCGGGGCCCAGGTGATCGCCGTGTGCGCCTCCTGGGGCGCCGGCCCCGGCAAGCGGGAGCAGTGGGACCTGCTCACTCGCGCCCGCGCCCTGGACTCCACGTCGTGGGTGCTGGCCTGCGGACAGGCCGACCCCGGCCCGGTGGAGGGCACCGCGCCCCGGGGCATCGGCCACAGCGCCGTCATCGGCCCGGACGGCACCCGCAGGGCCGGGCTCGACGGGGCGCCGGGGATCCTGGTCGCCGACATCGACGTGGAGGAGGCCGCCGCCGTGCGCGAGGCCGTGCCGGTCCTGCGCAACGCCCGGCTGTGAGGCCGGGGGCCGGACGCCCCCGGCCCCTTCCACACCCGGCGCCCGGCCCCTCCCCGGGCCGGACGCCGGCGGCGCCGGTGTGCGGCCCGCCCGTCAGCCCGTCCGGCGGGCCACGGCATCGCGTGCGTGCGCCTGCACCGCACCGGCCCCCGGACGGGCGGGCAGGTAGAGGAACCTCGACCCCCGGGGTGGGGGCAGCACCCCTCTTCGCCTGCGGATCCCCCTTTCCCGCGAGGGGCGGCATAGGATTCCCCGGTGCGAGACAACGACGCCGAGACGGCTCTGTGGCCGGCGCTCGTACGCCGTCCGGTCGCGGTGCTCCTCACCCCCTGGCCGTGGCGTGCCCTGCTCTACCTGGCCACGTCGGCCCCGGTCGCCGCGGTGTGGTCGCTCCTGTGCTGGCCGCTGCTCACCCTGGCGGGCCTCCCCCTGGGGGCGGTCGAGCGCCGCAGGCTCGCCCTCGTGGACGGGGCGCCCGCGCCCTCCCCGCACACGCCCCCGCCGCCGGGGTCGGGGCCCGCGGGCTGGATCCGGTGGCGCTCACGCGAGGCGGCCTCCTGGCTGGAGCTGGCCCACGGGCTGCTGCTGGCGCTGCTGTGCGTGGTCGAACTGACCGTGGCGGTGGTCCTGACGGGGGTGCCGGCCGCCCTGCTGGCCTCGCCGGTGCTGCGCGCCGCCGGGGTCGCCGACGGCCCGTCCCCGGTCGCCCCCGCCGTCCTCCTCGGCCTCGGCGCGCTGCCGGTGAGCGCCTACACGGCCATGGTGCTGGCGGCGGGCCGCGCCCGGCTGGCGCGTGCGCTGCTGACCGCGCCGCGGGGGGAGGAACTGGCCGAGCTCGGGGAGCGGCTCGTCCTGGTGTCCCGGTCGCGCACGCGGATCGTGGACGGGTTCACGGCCGAACGGCGGCGGATCGAGCGCGACCTGCACGACGGGGCCCAGCAGCGGCTCACCGCGCTGGTCGTGCGCCTGGGCATGGCGAGCAGCCGGTTCGACGACGACCCCGAGCAGGCCAGGGCCCTGGTCGCACAGGCGCACGCCGACGCCCGCGCCGCCCTCGTCGAGCTGCGCGAGCTGGTGCACGGCATCCATCCGGCGGCCCTGACCGAGCGCGGACTCGTCGCCGCGCTGGAGGAGCTGGCGGACACCCAGCAGGTGGAGGTGGCCGTGGAGGCGGGGGACGTGGGGCGGCTGCCCGACGCCGTCGAGTCCACCGCGTACTTCTGCGCCGCCGAGGCCGTGGCCAACGCCGCCCGCCACTCCGGGGCCGACGCCGTCCGGGTGGGCCTGCGCGTGAACGGAGGGGCGCGGCGCGGGACCCTGCTCCTCACGGTCACCGACGACGGCCGCGGCGGCGCCGACCCGGACCGGGGGAGCGGGCTGACCGGCCTGGCCGACCGGGCGGCAGCCCTGGGCGGGCGGGTGTCCCTGACCAGCCCCGGCGGAGGGCCGACGACGGTGGAGGTGAGGATCCCGTGCGGATCGTGATCGCCGAGGACTCGGTCCTGCTGAGGGCGGGCCTGGAACAGCTCGTCGCCATGGTCGGGCACGAGGTGGCGGCCTCGGTCGGCGACGCACCCGCGCTCATGGCGGCGGTGGACGCGCACCGCCCCGACCTCGTGGTCACCGACGTGCGCATGCCGCCCGGCCACAACGACGACGGGCTGCGCGCCGCGATCGCGCTCGCCCGCGCCCACCCCCGCACGGGGATCCTCGTCCTGTCCCAGTACGTGCTGGGCGCGGCCGCCGCCGAACTCCTGGAGAGCCGCGCCGAGGGGGTCGGCTACCTGCTCAAGGACCGGGTCGGGGACGTGGACGAGTTCCTGGGCACCCTGGAGCGGGTCGCCGCCGGGGGCACCGTCGTCGACCCCGAGGTGGTGCGCCGCCTGCTGGGACGGCGCCGCAACCGGTCGGTCCTGGAGCGGCTGACCCCGCGCGAGCGCGAGGTGCTGGAACTGATGGCGAGGGGCCGCACCAACGCCGCGGCGGCGGAGGCCCTGGTGGTCACCGAGGCGGCGGTCGCCAAGCACGTGAGCGGGATCTTCACCAAGCTCGACCTGCCGGTGAACCCGAACGACAACCGCCGGGTGCTCGCGGTCCTCGCCTACCTCGCGGGCTGACGGGGCCGCCCTTCCGGCGCCCTGCCGGTGCACCCGGTCAGTCCATGGCCGAGGCGCCGTGGCGCCAGTAGCCGACGAACGCGATGTCGGACTTGGGCACCCCGCGCTCGCGGACCAGCGCCCGCCGCAGGCCGGTGGGCAGGGCGTTCTCCCCGGCGACGAAGCAGAAGGGGCGGCCCGGCGGGAACTCGGCGGCGCGCACGGTGTCCAGGGCGAGCCTGCCGGGCAGGGCGTGCGGGTCGGTGCGGGGCAGCCAGTGCACGTCCACGCCGGGCAGGTCGGGCAGCGGCCGGACGTCGTCGGAGGAGGGGACCTCCAGGTAGACCCGGGCCCGCAGGCCGGCGGGGGCCTGCTCCAGGATCGACACCAGGGCGGGCACGGCGCTCTCGTCGCCCACGAGGAGCTGCCAGTCGGTGTCCTCGGAGGGCACGTAGTAGACGGCGTCGGCGAGCAGGCCCGCCTCGTCACCGGGGGCGGCCGCAGCGGCCCAGGCGGAGGCCGGGCCGGCGTCGCCGTGGTCCACGAACTCCAGGTCGAGTTCGAGCGCCTCCGGGTCGAAGCGGCGCACGGAGTAGCTGCGCACGTGCGGCTTGCGGTCGTCGGACATCGCGTACAGCTGCTCCACCCAGCGCTTGTCGGCGTCGGCGGGCATGTGCAGCCGGTCCTGGCCCTCGCGGGGGAGGAAGAGGCGCACGAACTGGTCGCGGCCGAGGAAGTCGAACCCCTCCAGTTCCCCGCCGCCGAGGGTCACCGTGACGAAGTGCTTGCTGACGCGGGTGGTGCGCACCACGCGGGTGCGGATCATCGCGCGGTGGCGGGGGTGTTCGATGCGCACGGGCCCATGTACTCCTCGGTCGGACGGACGGGCGGAAAACGCCCCTCGTTAGGTTAGCCTCACCAACCGCCCCGCGTCGAAGCGGCGGCGGAGCCCGGAGGCGACCCGCGTCGCGCGGGCGCGGCCGGACCGGTCCGGGGGACGGGCGGCGTCCCGCACCGCCGGCCGCCGGACCGGTCCGCCCGGCCCCTCAGACGGCGGACCACTCCTTCCGGTGGGCGCGGGCGAAGTCGGCGAAGGCGCGGGGCGGGCGGCCGGTCAGGCGGTGGACCGTGTCCGTGACGCGGTCCTCCTCGCCCCGGGCGATGCCGGAGTCCACCGCGACCAGCGCCGAGGCGAAGGGCTCCGGCATGCCCGCGTCCAGGTTGCGCCGGACCAGCTCGTCCGCCGGCGCGGGCGTGTGGCGCACGGGCCGGTCGGCGGCGTCGGCGATGACCGCTGCCGCCTCCGTGTACCCGAACGACTCCGGCCCGGTGAGCACGTGGTCGCCGGTCACCGGCCCCGGCGCCGTCAGCACCTCCGCCGCGACGGCCGCGATGTCGGCGGCGTCGATCCATCCGAGCCGCCCGCCGCCGGTCGCCGAGCGGATCTCGCCGCGCTCGCGGATGCCCACCGCCACCGGGTGCGCACCGGTGAAGTTCTGCATGAACCCCGACGGCCGCAGCACCGCCCACTCCGGGAACGACCGCACGGCCCCGCCCAGCTCCGCGGCGCCCGGGGCGCCGGGCAGCTCCGCCAGTGAGCCGAGCAGCACCACGCGCCGCACCCCGGCGGCCCGGGCGGCCGCCAGGAACGGCCCGGCCGCCGGCATGGGGTCCAGGGTCAGCGGCGGAGGCACCAGGTACAGGGCCTCCGCCCCGGAGAGGGCCCGGGCGTGCGTCCCCGGGTCCGCCCAGTCGAAGGGCACGCCCCCGGGTCCCGGCCTGCGACTGGCCACGCGCACGTCCGCGCCGCGGGACCGCAGCGTCTCGACCAGGGGGCGGCCGGTGTTGCCGGTGCCGCCGGTGACGAGGATCGTCATGCCCCGAGCCCCTTCCGCAGCGCTTCCAGCCCGCCGCCGGCGCGTGCCGCCTGCACGGGACTCCAGTAGTCGCGGAACTCGGTGATGAACCCGTCCCGCACCGTGACCACGGTGATGTAGTCCATCCGGTAGGGCGCGCCCGTGCGCACCGTCCGGCCCTCGGCGCTGTACTCGGCGACGACGGTCTCCGGATCCCCGGTGCGGTGCACGCGCATCGCCGGGACACCGGTGACGTCGTACACATCGGTGTATCCGGACAGGTAGCCGCGCACCGCCTCCCGGCCGTCCAACCGCGTGGGCGCCCCGGCCTCCGCGAACGGGAACGCGGCCGTCCCGTCCGGCGCCCACATCCCGGCGATGCCGTCCATGTCCTTGGCCTCCAGCAGCTCCAGCATCCGCCGGAGCACTTCTTCGGGTGATCGTTCCATCTCCGCCTCCGTTGTCGGGTCCCTCGTCCACCACAGTGGCGGGGCGCGCCGTGCGGGGGAACGGCCGCTTCGTCCCCGGACCACTGGTCCGTGGCTCGCCGCCCGCGCGCATGGCAGGCTGGGGGTGTGGACAAGCGAGAACTCGGCGGTTTCCTGCGCGCCCGCCGCGAGGCCCTGCGCCCGGCCGACGCCGGCCTTCCCGCCCGCTCGGGCGGGCGCGCGCGGCGCACACCGGGGCTGCGGCGCGAGGAGGTCGCCGACCTCGCCGGGGTCTCGGTGAGCTACTACGAGCGGCTGGAGCAGGCCCGGGCTCCGCGTCCCTCACCGCAGGTGATCGACGCGATCGGGCGGGCCCTGTCGCTGTCGGGGGCGGAGAGGGCGCACCTGTCCCGGCTGGCCGGGCACGCGCCGTCCGCACGGCCGGGTCCGGCCGAACAGGTCCCGCCGGGGGTGCTCGCCCTGCTGGACCGGCTCGGCCCGGTCGCCGCCTACGTCTGCGACGACCGCCACGACATCGTGGCCTGGAACGGCCTGGCGGCGGCGCTGGTCACGGACTTCGGCGCGCTGCCCCCGGCCGAGCGCAACGTGCTGCGCCTGGCCGCGCGCCTGGGCGGGACGGTGTGCTCGGCGCCCCCGGAGGCGACGGGCGGGTTCGAGGCGCAGGCGGCGGCCCAGTCGCGCGAGGCGCTGTCCCGGCGCCCGCACGACTCCGCGCTCCGGCGGCTGGTCGGCGAGTCCGCCGAGCGGGTTCCCGGGTTCGCGGCGGAGTGGCGGCGGCACGACGTCCGGCCGCGTACGACGCTGCGCAAGCGCGTCGATCACGCCGAACTCGGCGTGCTCGACCTCGACTCCCAGACCCTCGCGGTGCCGGGCTCCGACCTGCGCGTGGTCATGCTCAGCGCGGAACCGGGCACCCCCGCCCACGAGAAGCTCACCCGTCTCCAGCTCCGGCTCATGGCCCCCGAGCCCGCCTCGCGCCCGTAGCGGCGGGGCGGACGCGGTGGGGGCCGGACGGTCGTCCTCGCGGGTCCCCGACGCTCGTTCCGACCCGGCCCGCGTCGACGGCGGCGGGTCCGGCCGGGGGGAGGCCACGGCCTCACCAGGCGGCCGGGTCGCCGGGCGGGTGCGGCGGGGGAGCCTCGGAGGCCAGGGCGGCCTCCAGCTCCGCCCGGTGCCCGGCCGTCCACTCACGGGCCTCCCGCACCTCCTCCACGACACCCTGGTCGCGGAAGTGGCGCATCTTCGCGTCGCCCTTCGCGGCCAGGTCGAGGATGCCCCGACGGCAGCGGTCCTGCCACCACAGGACCGTCTCCACGACGTCCCCGCGTTCGGCGAGTCCGTAGGAGTCGCAGACCAGCCGGATCCGGGCGCCCGCGCCG
This sequence comes from Nocardiopsis sp. NPDC055824, assembly GCF_053616335.1. Lineage (NCBI taxonomy): Bacteria > Bacillati > Actinomycetota > Actinomycetes > Streptosporangiales > Nocardiopsidaceae > Nocardiopsis > Nocardiopsis sp. NPDC055824. The sequence continues at coordinate 4,740 of NZ_JBSHDN010000168.1, read as the reverse complement.
ACCGCCCCGGGGCCCAGGCGCGCGAACTGCCAGCACAGGTGGGCGACGTCGTGCACGCGCCGGCCCGGGGCGGCCAGCTCCCAGTCCACGAACGCGTAGGGCACGCCGTCCAGGTCGATGGTGTTGCGGGGGTCCAGGTCGTTGTGGCAGACGACCTCCTGGTCCCCGGCGAGCGCGGTCCCGGCGGTCAGGTCGTGGAACTCCCGGGTGAGCCGGGCCGCACGGGCGATGTAGTGGCGGGGGAGGGGGTCGCGGTGGTGGACGGCCCGGCCGGGAAGGAAGTCGTACACCAGGCGTCCGCGGTGGTCGTGGCCGTACTGGCGGGGCGCGCCCCGCCACCCCCGGTCGTGGAGGTGGTCCAGGAGGGCGCGCTCGAACTCCCGGGCGGGGTGGTCGGGCCGGTGGACGCTCCTTCCGTGGGAGTCGAACTCCACCGACCACGGACGGCGGTCCCCGGCGCCCCCGCGAACACCGGACATTCTTCCCCTTTGGTAGATCTACGTCGTCAAGGTGCGAACTCGGGAAAATCTCTCCCGGAGGTGGAAAACCCGGTTCGGTTCCTCCCTAAACGGTCTCGGCCACCCGCAGCGTCAGCGACCCCAGCCGGTCGAACTCGGCCGTGAACACGTCCCCCGCCTCCAGGGCGATCGGCGTGTGCAGGGCGCCGGTCAGGACCAGCTGTCCGGGCTCCAGGCCCCTGCCTGACCCGGCCAGGGAGTTGGCCAGCCACGCGAGCACGGCCACCGGGTCGCCCAGCGCCGCGGCGCCGACCCCGGTGTCCACGACCTCACCGTTGCGGCTCAGGACCATGCCAACCAGGCGGGGCTCGAACCCCTCCAGGGGGACCGCCGTGTCGGAGACGGCGATGGCCCCCGTGGACGCCAGGTCGGAGACCGTGTCGGCGATCCGGATCCGCCAGTCCTCGATGCGGGAGTCGACGATCTCGACCCCCGCCCTGACCTCCGAGACCGCCTCCCGGGCCTGCTCGACGGTCACGCCCGGCCCCTTCAGGGGGGAGCCGAGCCTCAGGGCGATCTCCGCCTCGATCTTCGGCGCGATGAAACGGTCCAGCGGCAGGGTGCCGCCGTCCCGGTACACGGCGGAGGCCAGGAGCGGGCCGTGGTCGGGGGAGTCGATGCCCAGCAGCTTGCGGGCCGGGGCCGAGGTCAGTCCCACCTTGTAGCCGATGACCTCGTCGCCGTCGGCGAGCAGCAGTTCCAGCAGCTCCGCCTGGGTCTCGTACCCCTCCGCCTCGCCGAGCGCGGGGTCGGCGTCGGTGAACGGGGGGACCGGCTTGCGCGTCCGGCGGGCCTCGTGGAGGGCGCGGGCGCGATCGTGTGCCTGGGACATGGCTGACCTCGGACTCTCGGGACGGCGCGGCCGGGGTCGGGAACGGCTGTCCGCCCGCGCGGGTTCTCGTCTGCGCCGACACCGTAGCGCTCCGCGGCGCGTTCCGGAACGGGCGCCCCCGCCCGCGACCGCACGTCGCCGGGCCGTGTCCTGCGGGCGGGGCGTCGGCGGGTCGGATCAGGGGGAGAAGGCGACGGACGCTGCGAGGTCCTTCTGGGACACGAGCGCCGTGAGGCGTTCGGTGAGCGCCGCGTGGACGGCGTCGTAGGTGTCCGAACCGAGGGCCAGACGCAGGGGCGGGTCGGGGTGGCGGGTGGTGTCGTGGACGACGGCGGCGATCCTGGCCGGATCGCCGGTGAAGGCGCTCCCGTCGGCGGTCTCCAGGTGGCGCCGGATCGGTCCGACGGCGTTGTCGCGATAGGCGGCCGTTTCGGTGGTGTAGTCCAGGGCCGACGCGAAACCGGTGCGGGTGGCGCCGGGCTCGACGAGGGTGAGGTGGATGCCGAAGTCGCGGACTTCGCGGCTGACGCTCTCGGTGAAGCCCTCCAGCCCCCACTTGCCCGCGTGGTAGGCGCTGTGCGTGGGGAGGCCGACCTGGCCGCCCACGCTGGAGATCTGGATGATCCGGCCGCCGCCCTGCTCGCGCATCGGCTTCAGGAAGGCCCGGGTGATCATCATGGGGGCGAGCAGGAGGACCTCGATCTGGTCGCGGATCTGCTCGGCGGTCATCTCCTCGGCGGCGCCGACGACCGCGTATCCGGCGTTGTTGACCACGATGTCCACGGGGCCGGCCCGGAGCGTCCTGCCGACCACCTCCTCGACGTCGTCCGGCCGGGCGAGGTCGAGGACCTCGACGGACAGCCGGTCGCCGTAGGTCCGGCGCAGGTCGTCCAGGGCCGAGGGGCGGCGGACCGTGGCCGTGACGCGGTCGCCGCTCCGGAGGGCGTGCTCGGTGAGGTGGCGGCCCAGGCCGCCGGAGGCGCCGGTGACGAACCAGTGGCGTACGGCCTTGTCCTGGACAGGGGGCACGGGAGTCTCCTGGAGTAGGGTTCTACCGGAACGTGTTCCGTTTGGACTTTAAGCGGAACGCGTTCCGGAATGCAAGCCGAGACGGACACGAAGGAACTCGCATGCCCGCCACCCCGCGCCGGACCAGGAGCGACGCGCTGCAGAACCGAGAGCGCCTTCTGGAGGTGGCCGCGCAGGTCTTCGCCGAACAGGGTCTGGACACCGCGCCGGCGGCCGTCGCCAAGAAGGCCGGTGTCGGCGTCGGCACGCTCTACCGGCACTTCCCGACCCGGGAGGCCCTCATCGAGGCCGCCTACCGGCGTGAACTCACCCACGTGTGCGAGAAGGCGGACGTCCTCCTCGACCGGCACCCGGCCCTCGAGGCGACCCGTGCGTGGATGGAGGACTTCATCCGCTACGCCACGGCCAAGAGCGGTATGTCCGAAGCCCTCAACACGGTCATCGCCTCCGGGGTCGACCCCTACCGCGACAGCCGCGCACTCCTCCTCGGCGCTGTCTCCACGCTCCTGGAGGCCGGTGCCCGGGACGGCAGCCTGCGAACCGATGTCTCCCCCGACGACGTCCTGCTCCTCATGGGCGGTGTCGCCTATTCCGCACGGCACGCCGCCGGGGAGCGCGTCCGCCCCCTCGTCGGCCTCCTCGTGGACGCGCTGGCCAAGGGCCCGGCGGAGAGCTGAGCCCGGGGCCCGGCGGAGCGCCGGAGCCCGTCCGGGGGCCGGTGGCGACCGCACCCTGCGTGCCGCGGGGCAGCCGAGCCGGCAACCCGCCGGACCACACGCCGGGCGCCCCCGGAACACCGCTCCGGGTGGCGCCCGGCTGTACTTTGCAACGGGGGACACAGCCGCCGTCGGACAACAGGGGGACGCACGATGGACGCCACCGCGCAGATCGGTGTCACGGGCCTCGCGGTCATGGGACGCAACCTGGCCCGCAACCTCGCACGGAACGGGTTCACCGTCGCCGTGCACAACCGGTCGGAAGCCAGGACGCGCGACCTGGTCGACGGGTTCGGGGACGAGGGCTCCTTCGTCCCGGCCTACTCGGCGGAGGACTTCGTCGCCTCGCTCGAACGGCCCCGCCGCCTCGTGGTCATGGTCAAGGCGGGCGGGCCGACCGACGCCGTGATCGAGGAGTTCGCGCCCCTGCTGGAGGAGGGCGACGTCATCGTCGACGGCGGCAACGCCCACTTCCTCGACACCCGGCGCCGCGAGGCGGAGCTGCGCGAGCGCGGCATCCACTTCGTCGGGGCCGGCGTGTCCGGGGGAGAGGAGGGCGCCCTGAACGGCCCGAGCATCATGCCGGGCGGGTCGGCGGAGTCCTACCGGTCCCTCGCGCCGATGCTGGAGCGGATCGCGGCCAGGGCGCCCGACGGCACCGCATGCGTGTCCCACGTGGGACCGGACGGCGCCGGGCACTTCGTGAAGATGGTGCACAACGGCATCGAGTACGCCGACATGCAGCTGATCGCGGAGGCCTACCAGCTGCTGCGGTCGGTCGCCGGGTACTCGCCCGAGCGGATCGCGGAGACCTTCCGCTCGTGGAACACCGGGCGCCTGGACTCCTACCTGATCGAGATCACCGCCGAGGTGCTCGCCCACCGCGACGGGGCCACGGGCGAGCCGTTCGTCGACGTGGTCCAGGACCGGGCGGAGCAGAAGGGAACCGGCCGCTGGACCGTGCAGACGGCCCTGGACCTCGGGGTCCCCGTGCCGGGGATCGCCGAGGCGGTCTTCGCGCGCTCGCTGTCGGGCGGGGCGGAGCTGCGGGAGGCCTCCCGCGCCCTGCCCGGCCCCGTGCCCGCACCGCTGGGCGAGGAGGAGGCGGCCCGGTTCGCGGACCGGGTCGAGCAGGCGCTGTACGCGTCCAAGCTGGTCTCCTACACCCAGGGCTTCCTGCAGATCGCGGCCGGGAGCGCCGAGTACGGCTGGGACGTGGACCCCGGCGCGGTGGCGGCGCTGTGGCGTGCGGGGTGCATCATCCGCGCCGCGTTCCTGGACCGTGTGCGCGACGCCTACGCGGCCCGGCCGGACCTGCCCAGCCTGCTGTCCGACGACGCGTTCGCGGAGGAGATGGGCCGGGCCCAGGAAGACTGGCGGCACGTCGTGGCCACGGCCGCCGCGCAGGGGGTGCCGACGCCGGGGTTCTCGGCGGCGCTGGCGTACTACGACGCGCTGCGCGCGGAGCGCCTGCCCGCCGCTCTGGTCCAGGGCCAGCGCGACTACTTCGGGGCGCACACCTACCGGCGTGCGGACCGCGAGGGGGTGTTCCACACGCTCTGGGCGGGTGACCGGTCCGAGGAGCGCGTGGACGGCTGAGCCCCGGCCGGGGGGGCGGCGGGCAGGGCCCTTGCCCCAGGGGCCC
>NZ_JBSHDN010000167.1:0-14663 GCF_053616335.1 Nocardiopsis sp. NPDC055824 | reverse complement strand
CCCCCCCGGGGGGTGCGCGCCCGCGCGCGTTCGCGGCCCTCGGCGCCCCGGGGCGGCTGCCCTCCCCGCCCGGTGCGCGCCCCCGCGCGTTCGCGCGTCCCCGTTCCACGACCGCCTCCGCGATCCCTCCCACCGCGGGATATCCATTTCGGCATTCCCCCCGCGCCCGCCGCCCGGGTGCTGTAGCGTCCTGAGTCTGCGGGCACCATGCGTGGTCCCCCCTGCGCGCACCGTGACCGACCCCCGGATGACGCGGCCCTGGGCACGCCTCGGGGGACGCGGCGCAGCCACACCCGACCGGTGCCCGCGACCAGTCCGTGGGAGGAACGCAATGGGGCAGTCGGGAGGCGCCGGCCGCGGTATCAGGGCGCAGATCAACAAGATCGTGCTGATCCCCAGCATCACCTTCCTGGTGCTGTTCGTGGTGCTCAGCACTGCCACACTCGCCCAGGCCGTCTCCCTGAGAGCCGCCGTCGGCGAGGGACGCGCCGGGATCCAGCTGGCCGCGGCCCTGGGCCTCCTCCAGGAGGAGCGCCGCCTGACCGCGGAGTACATCGCGGCGCCCGGGGCCGACACGCGGGCGGCCCTCGTCGAGGAGGCCGAGCTGACCGACGAGGCCCTCGAAGGGGTCCGGGACCTGCGCGACACCCTCGGCGACCTGGACGACCCGGCGACCGAGTCGCTCACCGCGGACTTCTTCGACTCGCTGACGCGCGTCCAGGAACTGCGCGCCGACACCCTCGCCGCCCCGGGGCGGGCCGACAGCACCGTCGGCGCCTACACCGGGGCGATCGAGCAGGGCATCCGCCTCTACGCCGGGACGGCGCGCGCCCTCGACAACGGACCGGCCTCCTCGGAGGCCTCGGCCGCCACCGACCTGATGTGGGCCCAGGAGAGCTTCAGCCACGCCGACGCCCTCGTCAGCGCCGTCATCGCCCGCGGGGACCTCGACCGCGACCAGCAGACCCGGGTCGCCGAGCTCACCGCCGACGCCCGCCACCGCGTCGAGACCGTCCACCCGGGCGCCGCGCCCGACGACCGCGAACCGCCGGCCCTGGCGGCCCTGGCCGGGAGCGGCGCGTGGCAGGACGCCCTCGGCATCGCCGACACCCTCGCCCTCCACGAGGCGCCCGTCAGCGTCGACCCCCTCACCGCGGAGGTGGTCCGCGATCCCGATCCCCCCGCGGGGCTCGAGGACTGGCGCCAGGTCGCGGACCAGGTCAACGCGGACCTGGCCGGCATCACCGCCGCCCGGACGGCCTCCGTCGTCACGGCCACCGAGGACGCCAGCACCTGGATGCTCACGCTCGCCCTCGGCGGAGGCATCACCTCCCTGTTCGCGGGCACCGTCGCCTACGGGGTCGCCGCCCGCTCGGCGGGCCGCCTCACCCACCGGCTCGCCAAGCTGCGGGCCGACACCCTCGGATCCGCCCGCAGCGACCTGCCCCGCATCGTGCGCCGCCTGGAGGCGGGCGACCAGGTCGACATCGACACCGAGTTGAAGCAGCTGGACCACGGCGAAGACGAGGTCGGCCAGGTCGCCGACGCCTTCAACATCGCCCAACGCACCGCCGTCGGCGCGGCCGTCAAACAGGCCGACATCCGCGCGGGGGTCAACCGGGTCTTCCTCGGCATCGCCCACCGCCACCAGTCCCTGCTCCAACGCCAGATCCAGCTGCTGGACCGGGTCGAACGCGAGGAGGAGGACCCCGACCTGCTGGAGAGCCTCTTCCAGCTCGACCACCTGGCGACCCGGGGCCGCCGCCACGCCGAGAACCTCATCATCCTGGGCGGGGCCCAGCCCGGACGGCGCTGGCGCCACCCCGTCCCGCTCATCGACATCCTGCGGGGCGCCATATCCGAGACCGACGAGTACGCCAGGGTCAGGCTGACGTCCGTGCCGGACCTGGCGCTCGCCGGCGCGGCCGTCGCCGACGTCATCCACATGCTCGCCGAGCTCGTGGAGAACGCCACCGCCTACTCGCCGCCGCACACCGAGGTCACCATCGCCACCGAGTCGGTGCCCAAGGGCGTGGCCATCGAGATCGAGGACCGGGGACTCGGCATGCCCGAGGACGTCCTGAACACGTCCAACAGGACACTCAGCGAAGCACCCGAGTTCGACGTGATGGCCCCGGGCGCGGACTCGCGCCTGGGCCTGTTCGTCGTCGCGCGCCTCGCCGTCAAGCACGACATCAAGGCCCAGCTGCGCCCCTCGCCCTACGGGGGGACCAGGGCCGTGGTGCTCATCCCGGGGACGCTGGTCGCCGCCTCCTCCGCCGCTCCGGAGCGGCCCCCGGTCGCCGCGCGCCAGGCGGCCCGGGAGCGCCGCCGGCAGGAGGAGTCGGAGACGGACTCCGACCTGCTCGACACCGGCTACGCGCCCCGCCGGGCCAGGCCCGTCCTGCGGCCGGTCCCCCCGCACCGGGACGGGGCCGGCGACACCGACGAGCAGGGGACGCGGAACCCGCCGCCCCTGCGCCGGGTCCCGGAGCCCGTGGCCGACCCGGACCCGTCCGGCCCCGTGGCGGTGCGGCCCGCGACCGCCGCCGATCCGGCCCCGGGAGCGGCGCACGGCGGCCTCGTGGGCGCCGGGCCCGAGCGGGAGGGGCTTCCCAGACGCAGGCGCCAGGCCAGTCTCGCGCCCCAGCTCAGACAGGAGATCGAACCGGAGCGGGAGACCCCGGAAGCCCCAGGCCCCACACAGAGGAGCCCCGAACAGGCGCGCCGGATGATGGACGCCTTCAGCGCCGGGACCCGGCGAGGACGGGAGGCGGACGTCGATGCCGACGGCCGCGAACACGACAGTGACGGTCAGGTCGGCGGCAGAGCCGACGATCACACGGGAGAGAGCGACTGAGATGGTGGGCAAGAGCAACGCCGCGGACAACCTGGACTGGCTCCTCGACGACCTGGTCGACCGCGTCGTCGGCGCCGAGCACGCGATCGTGCTGTCCGCCGACGGGCTGCTGCTCGGACGCTCGCGGGGGTTGGCCTCTGACGACGCCGAGCACCTGTCGGCGCTGGCATCGGCCTTCCAGAGCCTGGCACGGGGCACGGGACGGCACTTCGGCGGCGGCGACGTCCGTCAGACCGTGGTCGAGATGGAGCACTCCTACCTCTTCGTCACCGCAGCGGGGGCGGGCGCGTGCCTGGCCGTACTGGCCAGGGAGGACGCCGATGTGGGCCTGGTGGCCTACGAGATGAACCTGCGGATCAAGAGGGTGGGCCAGTTCCTCACCGCCGCGCCGCGCAGGCCGGGGCGGCTCAGCTTCATGGGAGGTACCGGTTCGTGAACACCTCCGAGGAACAGCGCGGGACGGGGTGGACCGGTCCCGCCCCCGGCAGGCCGACGACCGGTCCGTTCCCCCGGCGACCCGCGCCGTCGTGGAACCGGGGGAGGGGGCACCCGACATCGGAGGGGCCCTCGGCGGGCGTCGGAGACGCCCCCGCCGGGTCCCTGGTGCGCCCCTACACCATGACCAGGGGCCGCACCCGGCCGCCCACGGGGCCGCGACTGGACATGATCACCATCGTGGTGGCCGCCCGGGACCGGGAGGAGCGGGCCCTGGAACCCGAGTACCAGGCGATCATGCGTCTGTGCCGCAGACCCATATCGCTGGCGGAGATCTCCGCCAGGCTCGACATTCCCCTGACGGTGGTGAGGGTGCTCCTGGGGGACCTCGTCGCCGCCGGCGACGTGCGCACCCGCGCGTCCGCGCCGGTCACACGGCTTCCCGAGAAGAAAGTACTTCAGGCGGTACTCGATGGCATCCGCAGACTCTGAGAACCGGCCGCCGGAGGCGATCCCGCAGGCCGTCAAGATCATCGTCGCCGGGGGTTTCGGCGCGGGGAAGACCACCCTGGTCTCCTCCGTCAGCGAGATCACCCCGCTCAGTACCGAGGAGGTGATGACCGAGGCCAGCTACGGGGTGGACGACCTCGGCGGGGTGGAGGAGAAGACCACCACCACGGTCGCGCTGGACTTCGGCCGGATCACGATCAACCCCGACATCGTCCTGTACCTGTTCGGCGCCCCCGGCCAGGACCGGTTCTGGTTCATGTGGGACGAACTGGCGGAGGGGGCCCTGGGGGCGATCGTCCTGGCCGACACCCGCCGCCTGCACACCTGCTTCCACGCGGTGGACTTCTTCGAGCGCAGGGGCGTGCCCTTCGTGGTGGCGGTGAACCGCTTCGACGCGTCCGCCGACTACTGCCGGGAAGAGGTCCGCGAGGCGCTGGACATCTCCGGGGAGGTGCCGATCGTCATGGCCGACGCGCGTGACCGGGAATCCTGCAAGGAGGTGCTGGTGGAGCTGGTCACCCACGTGATCCAGGGCCGAAGCCCCGCCATGAGCGGCTGATCCGGGCGAGGCGTCCCCCCGGCCCCCCACCTGGGGGACGCCTCGGTATACGTTCAGGAGACACGCCCGTGAATATGGTGTTGAACGCTACAATGTCGCGTCCGACGACCACTCTTCCGACTGGGCACCCCAATCCGCCTCTCATCTGAATCCTGGTATGCGAAACTCTGACCGACTTCCCCCACGCGAACTGCCCAAGCGGCGTTCCGGCCGCCACCGCAACCCGCTGTCCTTCGACAACTGGTTCGGCACTCCCGCGCTGATCATGGCGGTCCCGGGCACGGCCGAACAGGCCAGGGGCGCCGACGGCGAGTCGATCGGTGCCCGGATGGCAGACCTCGTGCGCGCCTACCGCCCCGAGGTGACCATCCGCTACGGGCACGTCGAGGGCGACGAACAGACCCTGGCCGAGGCGCTCGCCGACCTCGGCCCCTCGGACGAAAGGCCCCTGGGCGGCGTCGTCGTCCCCCTGGTGACCGCTCCGCACCGGAGGGTCTCGGCCGCGATCGAGGACGCGGCCGTCCGGACCGGCGCCGACGTGCGCGTCACCGAGGGGCTCGGGCCGCACCCGATGCTCGCCGAGGTCCTGCACCTGCGCCTGGCCGAGGCCGGATACGTCCGGGCCGACCGCATGAGGCTGATCAGCGTGGTCGCCCGCAACACCACCATGGCGGACGGCGTCGTGGTGGGAGCCGTCGGAGGCGAGGGCGCCGTCGGGGCCGCGGGGGTGACCGCGGTCCTGCTCGCCGCCCGGCTGGGCCTGACCGTGCTGCCCGCGGACCTGGAGAACGAGGCCTCGGTGGAGCAGATCGTCGGCCAGCTGCGCCAGGGGGGCTGCCGCCGCCCGGTGATCGCCCCCAGCGCGCTCGGCCCCGAGCTGTCCGTCGAGAGGATGGAGGCGATCGCGGCGCGCTTCGGTGCCCGACTCGGCGCGTCTCTCGGCGCGGACAGCCTCCTCGGCAAGATCGCGGCCCTGCGCTACGCCGAGGTCCTCAACTCGCTGGGCGTGGAGCAGCCGCCGACGGCCGAGGAGCTGCCCGCCCCCGTGGGCTCCCGGCACCGCCCGGAGTCCTGAGGGGCGCGACACGCCGTGCCCCTGCGGGCACCGGAGAGGGTCGCGAAGGGGTCGCCCGTTGCCACGGGCGGCCCCTTCGCCGTTCCCACCTGCGGGTTCGCCGAGCCCGGGCGGCTGTGCTAGCACAGCTGACGGGATGTCGCGCGAGAGAAAAGGCAACTGCTAGTGATCATTTGACAGCATACGGCAACGATTTTTCGATAGCCTCGGCAGGGCCGAAAGCCGCCGAGGCGCCCTCCCGGGCCCCGGCATCCGCACAGGCCGGAGGGGGCCATGCGCAGAAACCGCGACAACGCTTCCACGATCCGAGGACAGCTCACCCGCATCGTGCTCATCCCGAGCCTGTGCTTCCTGGCGCTCTGGCTCGTCGTGGCCGCAGTGGGCACGGTCCAGGCGGTCCAGCTGATGGGGGCGGTCCACCAGGCCCGCGAGGGGACCGAGGTCTTCTCGCGCGCGGCCGAGGAGCTGCGCCTCGAACGCAGGCTCTCCCTCGTCTACCAGGGGCGCTTCGAGAACAGCGGGCCCGACGAGGAGGCCTCCGCCGCGCTCGACGAGCAGAGGGCGGCCACCGACGCCGCACTGTCCTCCGCCGTCGAACTGGCCGAGCGCCTGCGCGGCACCCGCGACGACGAGGTCCGGCGCAGCGCGTCCGCGGTCACGGAGAGCCCCGAGTCCCTCGCCGGGATCCGCACGCGCATCGACGAGCACGCCGCCGTGCGGGAGGAGACCCTCCTCCGCTTCGGCGAGATCCTCGACGTCACCACCGACGCGACCACCGCCCTGGTGCACACCACCGACGGCGGTGCGAACCTCACCGACGCGGTCCTGACCAGCGAGCTCCTCGGCGCGAGGGCCGAGAGCGCCACCGCCGACGCCCTGCTCGCCGGGAGCATCGCCCGGGGGGAGATGGGCTACGAGGAGACGGCGCACTTCACCTACCTGACCGCCTCCTACCGGGACACCCTGGAGTCGGCCGCGCCCGTCATGCACCCGAGCGTGCGGGAGCACTACGAGGACATGACCGCCTCGGAGGCCTGGACCCGCACAGAGGACCTCAGCCGCCAGGTGGTCACACGGTCCCCGCTCAGGGAGACCGTGTCGGACCCCGACGTGCCGGAGGCGGGGTCCGCGTCCTCCGAACTGAACACCTCCGTCGACGTCGGCGCGGAGGAGTGGGACGAGGCGTCCCCCCGGACCGTGGCCGCCCTGGACGGACTGGCCCTCGCCCAGGCGGAGCGCACCGTCGACATGGCGTGGAGCGCGGCCCTGTTCCGCGTGTCGCTGGGCATCGCGGCGGCCGGGACGGTCCTCGCCGGCGGGGTGGTGGCCATCGCCGTGGTGAGCAGGTCCTCGCGGCGCCTGACCGTGCGCCTGCTCCGCCTGCGCGGACAGATCCTGGAGCGGGACGAGGACCTGCCCGACATCGTCGACAGGGCCCAGCGCGGCCAGAAGGTCGACGTCCACGAGGAGCTGCCGCCGCTCGACGAGTGCGGCGACGACGAGATCGGACAGGTCGCGGAGGCCTTCGACAGCGCCCAGCTCACGGCGGTGGAGGCCGCGGTGCGCCAGGCGGAGATCAGGCGGGGCGCCAACCGGGCCTTCCTCGGCATCGCCTTCCGCAACCAGAACCTGGTCCAGCGGCAGCTGCGCCTCCTCGACGAGATCGAGTACCACGAGCAGGACCCCGAGGCGCTGCGCCGCCTGTTCCGCCTGGACCACATGGCCACCCGGGCCCGGCGCTACGCCGACAACCTCATCATCCTCGGCGGAGGGCAGTCGGCTCGGCGCTGGCGGCAGCCGCACCCGCTCGTCGACGTGCTGCGCGCCGCCATCGCCGAGACCGAGGACTTCGAGCGCGTCCGCCTGACGTCCGCCCCCCGTGCGCTCATGCACGGCCAGGTGGTCGCCGACGTGGTCCACCTGCTCGCCGAGCTGGTGGAGAACGCCACCCAGTTCTCCCCGGCGGGCACCCCCGTGGACGTCAGCTGCACCCCGACCGCCGAGGGGCTGGTGGTCGAGGTCGAGGACCGCGGCCTGGGCATGTCCGACCACGGCTACGCCGCGGCCGAGCGGACGCTCCGCCGTCCTCCCGAGTTCGACGTGATGGCGCTTCCGGACGACCCCCGCCTGGGACTCTTCGTCGTCGCCCGCCTCGCCGAGCGGCACGGCGTGCGGGTGTGGCTCAGGCCGTCCCCCTACGGGGGCACCCGGGCCACGGCGCTCCTCCCCGAGTCGCTGCTGGAGCCGGTCGAGAACCCGGTGACGGTCACGGGCTCGCAGCAGGCGGTCCGTGACACCGGCGCACACCCCTCGGCCGGCTTCGGGCCGCCAGGGCCGAGCGGCCCGCAGAGCCCCGTGCCCGCACCCTGGCAGACCGGCGCCCAGAGTGTCGTCCCCGACCCCGGCCGGAGCGGTCCGCAGAGCGTCGTCCCCTCGCCCCCGGACGGCATGAGGGACGCCGACCCCGCCTACGGGTACCGCGGACCGAGGGGGGCGCCGAGCGCCCACCGCGCCGACGGGCCGTGGGACCCGGTCGACCCCGGCGGAAGGCGGATCCCCCGGACGGCCCTGCCGGTGTCCGCGCCGGGAGGCCCCGACCGCGCCCCCGGGTACGCCGCGCCCGGCGTCCGGACGGGGCCGCAGGGCCCCCTCCCGCAGAGGCGCCCCGAACCGGCGCAGACGGGCGGCCCCCGGCAGCCCGCGCTGCCCAAGCGGTCGGCCCCGCGCCGGGAGGAAGGCCCCCACGGCGCCGGCGACCCCCGCATGTCCGTGCCGACACCGCCGGGGGGACACGGTGAGCACTGAAGGAACCCGCGCCCGCCGTCCCGCCGAACGGACCCCCGGGCCGGGGCCGGTCCCGGAGCGGTCGCCGGGGTGCGCCGACCGCGTGACCGAACCCGGAGGGGAGCGCTTCCTGCGCCCGTTCGCGGTGGCGGCGGGGGACCCCGGGGGCGGGGACCTCGAGGACCCGGGCGCGCACGGGATCGACCTGCTCACACTGGTCATGGCGGCCCGCACCCCCGGTCGGCGCGAGTGGCTGCGGCCCGAGCGCGAGGCCGTTCTCGAACACGCCCTGCGCGCCCGCACCGTGGTCGAGCTCGCCGCCGAGGTGGGACTGCCGGTCGGCCAGGTGAGGTGCATGGTCTCCGCCCTGGTCGCCGAGGGGGCGCTCCAGCGGTGCGGTCCCTCCCGGCCGCTCGGCAGCGGGGAGATCCTGCACGCCGTCCTCGTCGGCCTGCGCTCGCTCTGACCACGGGCCCTCGGAGGGGTCTCCGCCGGCGAGGCCTCCGGGAGGCCCCGCGGTCCCCGGCGGGGACGCGTCCACCGGCCGTCCCCGCCCGCGCGGGCCCCGGCCGGGGTTGCTAGCGTGCCGCCATGCGCAGCACCGAACACATCGGCATCATCGGAGCGGGGATCGTCGGACTCGCCCTGGCACGACGACTCGTCCTCCACCGCCCCGGCACCCGGGTCACCGTCCTGGAGAAGGAGGACCGGGTGGCCGCGCACCAGACCGGACACAACAGCGGGGTGGTCCACGCCGGGCTCTACTACCGCCCCGGCTCCCTCAAGGCCACACTCTGCCGCCGCGGGGTCGGGCTGCTCAAGGACTACTGCGCCGAGCACGGCCTGCCCTACGAGGAGGTCGGCAAGGTCCTCGTCGCCGTGGACGCCGAGGACGAGGCCCGCCTGGACGACATCGGGCGCCGGGCCCGGGAGAACGGGGTCCCGGGCGTCACGCGGCTCGGCCCCGGGGGCCTGCGCGAGATCGAGCCCCACGCGGCGGGGACCGGTGCGCTGCACTCACCGCACACGGCCGTCACCGACTTCGTGGCCGTCGCCGAACAGCTCGCCGACGACGTCCGCCGCTCCGGCGGCAGGGTCCTGCTGAACACCCCCGTCATCGACCTGCGGCAGGACCACGACGGGGTCCGCGCCCTCACGGGAGACCCCCGCGGGGAGCGGTCCGTCCACCGGTTCGACCGGCTCGTGGCCTGCGGCGGACTGCACAGCGCCCGTCTCGCACGCATGGCCGGCGCGGCGGACGACCCGCGGGTCGTGCCCTTCCGCGGCCAGTACCACGAACTCGTCCCCGAACGCCGCCACCTGGTCAACGGGCTGCTCTACCCGGTCCCCGACCCGCGGTACCCCTTCCTCGGCGTGCACCTCACCCGCCACGTCCACGGCGAGGTCATGGCGGGCCCCAACGCCATCCTCGCCACCGCACTGGAGGGCTACAGCGCCCGCGACCTGAGCACCGGCGACCTCGCGAGCACCCTGTCGTGGCCGGGGTTCTGGCGGCTGGCGCGCCGCCACTGGGCGGTCGGGGCCAGGGAGACCCTCGTGTCGGCCTCGCGCGCCGCCTTCGCCTCCCAGGCCAGGAAGCTCCTCCCCGAGCTGGTGGCGGCCGACCTGCGCCCGGCGCCGGCGGGGGTGCGCGCCCAGGCGCTGGGCCGGGACGGCGCCCTGCTCGACGACTTCCGGGTGGACACGCACGGCCGGGTCGTGTGCGTGCGCAACGCCCCCTCGCCCGCGGCGACCTCCTCACTGGCGATCGCCGAGTTCCTCACGGACACGTTCGTGCACCCGCCCCGCGGGTAGGACACGACCCGGTCCGGCGCCGCTCCCGCGAGCGCCGGGCCCGGGTTGTCCACAGGCCGGAGAACGCTCTGGCAGCGGCTTCCGCAGCGCCCCACCATGAGAGACAGCGGTGGTCCGGGACGGTCCCACGACCGTCGCCGGAGGTGAACATGTCCGTTGCCAGGTGGATCGCGGTGGCACTCGCCACCTCGCTCGCGCTCGCACTCACGGCGGCCCCGGCCGCCACCAGCCCACGAGGGGGAGAGTTGGACGGTTTCAGCATCGGGCACCTGCCCGCACAGATCGACGACCGGACCTCGGTCTCGGACTTCGACTACGAGTGGGGCGACGTGTCCTTCTCCACCCGGGTCTGGGAGAGGACGATGGAGGGGGGAGGGGTCAGGGTCCTCCTCCAGGTCCTGGTCATGCGCGGCTCCGCGCTCTCCGACCTGTCCGCCGTCCGCGACTTCCTCACCGAGTACCACGAGCGCTCGCCCGACTGGGCGCTCGAGGAGTTCGACAACAACGGCCACACCGCCCTGCGCGGCGAGACCGAGGTGTTCTGGGCGCCCGCGAAGGGCGTGGCGGTGGAGGTCCGCGACTCCTCCGGCCTCGTCGGCCAGGAGGAGCTCCTCGCCACGGCCGGGGGCATCGCGCCGAGCACGGACTCCGGCTGACCGGGCGGGGCCCCGGTCGACCGGGGCCCCGCGCCCTCGTCCGGGCGGATCAGCAACCGGAGAGGATGTCGCGCAGAGCGGACTCCTCGTCCGGGTCCACAGTCAGGTCCCACACGTGCTTGACCTCGATCCAGGACACCGCGTAGTCGCAGTGCGAGGACTCCAGCGGGGGCATCCACTCGGCGGGGTCGGCGTCCCCCTTGGACCGGTTGGTCGAGGCGCTCACCGCCCACAGCTGGGTGGAGTCCATGTCGTTGGCGAACCGGCCGCGCTCCTCGGTCGTCCACGCGTGGGCGCCGGAGCGCCAGCCCTCCTTCAGGGCGACCATGTGGTCGATGTCGATGTCCTGCGGGTCGGTGAAGGTCTCACCGTCGTAGGCGCTGTACCAGGACCCGGACACCGGCCTGCAGTCCTCGTCGGTCTCCACGGCGTCGCCGTCGCGGATCAGGACCGCCTGGCGGGTCGTGCAGTTCTCCTGGACGCCGGTGTCCCAGTGGGGGAACAGCGCGCGGTCGTACCCGGGCGGGTCGTTCTCCTCCTCGATCCGCAGTTCCTCCAGCTGGGAGCGGGCCTGCTCCACGGACGGCTCCGAGGCCGTGGCGTCGCCGCCCTGCGGCTCGGCGGCGCCCTCGGGCGCCAGGTCGATCACGCCCAGCTGGTACAGGACGAACGCGGCGACGGCGAGCACGCCGACCACGGCGGACAGTGCGCCGCCGATCTTCGACGACTTCTTGGGCATCAGGGGACTCCACAACGGGTCGGGCGCCACACGGGGGCGAAACGGTCGTGTCCACCAGCTTGGCCCATGCCCCCACCCTGCGGGAACTCCGTCCGGGGTCAGGAATCCCTCACCCGGGACGGTCCCGGGGCCCAGAACTCAGGAGGCGGTGAGGTCGTACACGAACGAGCCCACCAGGAGGAGACCGGTGCCGATGCTGTGGAGCAGGGCCCGCGTGCGGTCCGGACGGTCCCGGAGCGTGCGCCACGCGTACAGGACGGTCCCGGCCGGGACCGGCGCTCACTCCACCCCCCAGCACCGCCAGCGGAAGGAAGACCAGGTCAGGCGGCTGCGTCGCGACCAGGAGCGCCCCCCATGGACAGCTCCGGGCGCGACGCCCTGACGATGCCCGCGACTCCGAAGGGTCCGGACGGCATCGCCTACCCCCGCCTCGTGTCCCCGGGTGCCGCACCCGTGCCGGGCGAGGTGGCCGGCCACTCCTGGAAGGCGCGCACGAACCCCTCCACCAGCAGCGCGTAGGACTGGTCCACGTCCTCGGGCAGACCGAAACCGCCGCGCGTCTCCAGGTCCACGAACCCGTGCAGCGCACTGCGCAGCGCCCGGATCGCGTGCACGGCCTGGTTCTCGGCGATACCGAACCCGCTCAGGACCGCTGCCAGGACCCGTACGGGGTCGGTGGCAGGCTCGGCCCCGGCCCCGGCCAGCACCGGCAGCTGCTGGAGGGCGACGTAGCGCCCGGGGTGGGCGTGCGCGTAGCGGCGGTAGGCGTCGGCCGTCGCCCGAAGGGCCTCCGGACCGGCCCGGCCCACGGTGGCGCGCTGCACCTCCTCGCCGATGCCGTTCGCGCCCAGCAGCGCCACTTCCCGCCTCAGTCCCCGCAGCCCGTCGACGTGCTTGTACAGGCTGGGCGTGGCCACCCCGAGCCGTTTGGCCACCGCGGCCAGTGACAGGGAGTCGAAACCCTCCTCGTCGCTGAGCCGCGCCGCCTCCTCGGCCACCACCGCCGGGGTCAGCCCAGCCCTAGGCACCGGCGACGCCCCCCTCGGCCAGCGCCTCCACGGCGGGCACGACCGGGCCGGGCCGTTCCCAGGCCGCGACGGCGGCGCCCGCACCGACGAGGCGGACGGAGGGGCGGTGGTCGAACACGCCGGGCACGAGGACCACGGGGGAACTGAGGCTCCCGGCTCCGCGGATGCCGCAGGCGGTCCCGCCGAGGGGGCGCTGAAGGCCGCGCACGGTCCTCCCAATATGGCTTATCTTCATAGCCAGAACGCTAATGGCATTAGCCAAAGGTGTCAACGGGGAGCGCGGGCCCACCGGGAGGCCCGCTCCGGGTCGGCCGGACCGCGCGACCAGGGGCGCCGGCGCAGCCGATAGCGTGGGGGAGGGGGAAATCCACGTGATGCCCAGCGGCATTCCGTCTAGACTCCGAGGCAGATCGGGCCCCGGGGCCCGCCTACACAACAGAGAGCAACACAGTGACCGACATCATCGACGAACTCCAGTGGCGCGGCCTGCTCGCGCAGACGACCGACCTTGACGCACTCCGCAAGGCCCTCGCCGATGGTCCGATCACCCTGTATTGCGGCTTCGACCCGACGGCGGGCAGCCTGCACGTGGGCCACCTCACCCAGGTCCTCACCCTCGCGCGCTTCCAGCAGGCCGGGCACCGTCCGATCGCGCTCGTCGGCGGGGGCACAGGGCTCATCGGCGACCCGAAGCCCAGTGCGGAGCGTCGGCTCAACTCGGTGGACACCGTCCGGGGCTGGGTGGACAACCTCGCCGGGCAGCTTTCCGCGTTCCTGCGCTTCACCCCCGAGGGCGAGCAGACGGGGCCCACCGACGCGGTGCTCGCCAACAACGGGGACTGGCTCCGCGAGATCAACGCCATCGAGCTGCTGCGCGACGTGGGCAAGCACTTCAGCGTCAACCAGATGCTGGCCCGGGAGACGGTCAAGAGCCGCCTCGACGGGGAGGGCATGAGCTACACCGAGTTCAGCTACGTGCTGCTCCAGTCCTACGACTACGTCCAGCTCTACCGGCGCTACGGCTGCACTCTCCAGACCGGCGGCTCCGACCAGTGGGGCAACATCACCGCGGGCCTGGACCTGGTCCGCCGGATGGACGGCAACGAGCCGCACGGCCAGGCGCACGGGATGACCACGAACCTGCTCACCAAGGCCGACGGCTCCAAGTTCGGCAAGACCGAGTCCGGCACCATCTGGCTCGATCCCGAACTGACCTCGCCGTACGCCTTCTACCAGTTCTGGTTCAACGCGGACGACCGGGACGTGGTCCGTTACCTGAAGACCTTCAGCTTCCTCTCGGAGGACGAGATCGCCGAGCTGGAGCGCCAGACGGAGGAGCGGCCCCAGGCCCGCGCCGCCCAGCGCACCCTGGCCGAGGGCCTCACCGCGCTGGTCCACGGCGAGGAGGAGTGCCGCAAGGTCCGGGAGGCGAGCCTGGCGCTGTTCGGCCGGGCGGACCTGTCCGAGCTGGACGGCCGGACGCTCGAAGCGGCGCTGGCCGAGGTGCCCAGGGCCGAGGTCGCGGGACCGGTCGACGGCCTGCTCGTCGCGGACCTGTTCGCGCAGAGCGGTCTGACGCCGAGCAAGTCCGCCGCCCGCCGCGCCATCCAGGAGGGCGGCGCCTACGTGAACAACGTGAAGGTCACCGACGTCGAGGCCAGGCTCGGGACCGCCGACGTCCTCCAGGGGCGCTACGTGGTGCTGCGCAAGGGCAAGCGCAACATCGGCGGTGTCGTCCTCGACGGCTGACGACGTGCTGTGGCCGTGGGCCGGCGCCCCCAGGGGCGCTGGCCCACGGCTGTGTCCGGGGCGGGTCGTCCACGAAACTTTGCGGCCGCATGGGGGTTTCGGCCGGGAATCTCCCGGGCACGATCGTCGTTGTCTGGCACAACAGGCGACGTGACACGCGGTTCCGGAACAGGAACCGGGCACGTCAGGGGCCTTCAGAAGCCGCCCGGGACGGGGCGACAGGGTCCCGGAGCGCCGGTTCCACATCGGCTCCGGGCTCTGACTTGACGTCCACCCGCACCCTCCCTATACTCGAAAAAGTCGCTGCGGCACGGCGAGCTTCCACTGGGAAGACTCGGCGCCGGTCCGCGACGGGCGACACAATCTCTTCTCTGGATCACGCGGTTCGAGCACTGTTCGGGCCATGTAAACTCAGGGAGTCGCTTCAAAAGCCCAGTCCATTCGGACAAAAGC